>NZ_DATCVJ010000132.1:0-3469 GCF_036566945.1 Chitinophaga sp.
TGATGCTTTCCGGCTGCGCAGTATATTTATTCAGTAAAGACTCATCCAGCAAGGATAACTCTTCCAGCAGGAAGTTTCTTGCTTCCTGTGCTGCCGGGAGTAAATCAGCAGGAATATCCACGGTGTCGTACGTTTTACCATCAGGTGTATTCCATACCAGTGCTTTCATGGTTACCAGGTCAATAACACCGGTGAAATCATCTTCCGCACCGATAGGTATTTGCACGGGTAGTACGTTGGCGTTTAGGCGTTCCCGTATTTCATTTACTACGCGGCGGAAATCGGCGCCTTGCCTGTCCATTTTATTAATGAATGCAATGCGGGGAATGTTATAATGATTCGCCTGATGCCATACCGTTTCCGACTGCGGCTGTACGCCTGACCGGGCGCAAAATACAGCGATGGCACTGTCGAGCACGCGCAACGAACGTTCTACTTCTGCGGTGAAGTCTACGTGACCGGGGGTATCAATAATATTGATCTGCCAGGTATTATCCTGGTGTTTCCAATAAGTAGTAATTGCTGCAGATGAAATAGTGATACCTCTTTTTTCTTCCTGAGGGTCGCTGTCCATGACCGTATTACCTTCGTCTACATTACCCAGTTTATGTGTAAAGCCGGTGAAGTAAAGCATGCGTTCTGTGAGCGTTGTTTTACCTGCGTCTACGTGAGCCATGATACCTATATTTCTAAAATCCGCTAAGCGTTTCATATAATTTCTATTTAAAAAAGGAATAAAAAAAGCCTCTCATTGGGTAATGAGAGGCGATTGCGAACATGCAACAGGAAGCCTTGCATTACCGGTTGATCCGTGTAACTGACAATGTTTTAATAATAAATTTCCTGTTGTAGTTCATCGTTATAAATTTTCTTGTCTGAAAAAATCGGGGTTGGTGGGGGAAGCAAATAAAAAAGGCCTCTTCGGATGAAGAGGCCCCTTGAAAAGATTTCAGGAGTTATATATTAACCTCTCATATCCGGGATGGATCTGCCTCCCCGTCTTGAATTAAGACAATGCAGGTACTTGCAATTACCGCTCTGATAACGGTAGTTGTGTGTCTGCGTGTCTGATATGTGAGTGTGCGTTTCATATGTTGAATATTGCTTCGCAAAGGTAGTTTAATTATATGAAAAAAACTAATTCGTACGCATTCGTGTGTTAATGGTCGGGTAGCGGATACAGGTCCTTTTTCCCATCTTTATACAAATTTATCTTTAATATTTACCGGCCGCGCCGGTAGGAACTGTTGTATTTTTGCGTTTGACAAATTATACAGCGAAATGAACAAACCTGCCCGGTTTGCGTTTCAAACAATCAGATCACATTTTTAACAACAATAAAACTTCCATCAGATGAATATTACAGACATTAATGGTACTGTACAACTCGCGAATGGTGTACAGATGCCTTATTTCGGATTAGGTGTTTTCAAAACAAAAGAAGGACAGGAAGTAATAGACTCCGTTACTTATGCACTGGATGCGGGTTACCGCCACATAGATACCGCTGCTATTTATGGCAACGAAGAAGGCGTTGGGATGGCTATTGAAAAAAATGCGACCGACAGAAAGGATATCTTCCTGACCACCAAAGTATGGAATGCAGACCAGGGTTACGATAGCACGTTAAAAGCTTTTGACGCGTCGCTGGCTAAACTGAAAACAGATTACCTGGATTTGTACCTGATACACTGGCCGGTAAAAGGAAAGTATAAAGAAACCTGGCGTGCACTGGAGCAACTGTATGCCGATGGCAGGGTAAAGGCTATTGGCGTCAGCAACTTTCTGCAGCATCACCTGGAAGATTTATTTCAGACAGCAAAAGTAATTCCGATGGTGGACCAGCTGGAGTTTCATCCTTACCTGGTACAACAGCCATTACTGGATTTCTGCCAGCAACACCAGGTACAATATGAGGCATGGAGCCCGCTGATGCAAGGTAAAGCCTTTGAAGTGCCTTTGCTGAAAGAACTGGCTGCCAAATACAATGTATCTGTAGCTCAACTGGTATTAAGATGGGATTTGCAAAAGGGCGTGGTGACCATTCCTAAGAGCATCCGCAACGAACGGGTTATTTCCAACGCAGATATTTTTCATTTTAAAATCAGCGAAGAAGATGTGCAGAGAATAGCTGCGCTGGATCGAGGAGAAAGAGTAGGACCAGATCCGGATAATTTTGATTTCTAGCGGTTTTTTGTCTTGTCCAGGATTATACTGATTTTTATGATTTTCCAGATTTTTACTGTTGATTTTAAAAGATTTGGAAAGGTGTTAGTTAATTTTCCCAATTTTTTGTAATCCCAGAAATAAGAAATCAGTACAATCATAAAAATCAGTATAATCCTGAGCAAGACAATATACGCATCAGGCAATCGCTGCAAATAAGCGGTCTATATCTTCCTTATTATTATAAAAATTGAGTGCTACTGTTAGCCTGTTATTTTTATACCTCGCCATAATATTATTTTCTGTCACTTTTACATTTTGTTCGGCTGTAATTTCCAGCAGCTGAATAGCAGAGCGGTTTTCCGGCGCATAATCGGACAACAATTTTACGCCATGTGCCCTGGCTTGTTGTGCCAGGTACTCCACTAATTCCTGTATATAATTTTCTATATCGGAAATACCTATACGCTGCAAATATTCCAGGGTATATCCCAGTAACAGAATATTAATGAAAGGAGGGGTACCGGTTTCAAACACCAGCGCATTTTTCTTCGGTGTAAAAATGGAATAGTCTTTCACCAGGTCAAAATCCGGCAATTCATAATCAACGCTGTACCAGCTGATCACTGTGGGCGTGTATTTATCCAGCAGTTGCTGGGATACATACATGGCACCGCTGCCATAGCCGGCCGTGACCCATTTATAACCATGGAAGATGAGGACATCTATGTTGCATTCCTGCACATCAATATCGTTTACCCCAAAGGATTGAGTGGCGTCTACGATGTGGATGATCCCATGCTGCTTACACAAGGCGCCAATTTCCTTCAGTTGTTGACGGAAGCCCGTTCTGAACATCACATGGCTGGTGATCAGTATTTTGGTAGCGGGTGTAATTTGCGCAGCGATGGCCTCCAGAGAGATGTTGCGATTGGCATCGCTTTCTACAAAACGGATAGTATGTCCGTGGTGCATCCAGCCTACGAAGCTGGTGGGGAATTCATCCCGCATGGTGATGATTTCATAGCTGGTTGGAAACATGCCATAGAGTAAGGTCATAGCATGAGCCGTGTTGGAGATGAATGCTATTTCAGTGGGTTGGGCATTGATCATCCGGGCCACCTGTTGTCGCACTGTCTGGGCCTGTTGATGCCATCCCGGCATGACCATTCTGCCTTTTTCACTGAGTTCCGTGAGCAAGGTATGGGCATGCTGTACAAAGGGGGTACTAACGGGGCCACCGCCATTGGTAAACAGATAAACACTTTTGCTGGTCACCGGGTAATCGGCTCTTATTGTTTCC
>NZ_DATCVJ010000133.1:0-16697 GCF_036566945.1 Chitinophaga sp.
TATAGAGATACAGTCTTACCGACCCTGCCTGCACAGGTTCTCTCAGGGCAACGCCCTCGGGTACACGAATATATTCAGGGTCGTCGGAAATCAGGAATTGAGGCCCTGGCAATACCATTTTCAGGTAGTTTATCTGTGGCAATTGCTCGTTGAGCAGGCCGGGTACAGCCAGGGTATGTCCTTGCGGCGTATTTTTAATGACTTGTGTTAATGCGGCGGACACACCCTGTGCGTGGGCAATACAGCCCGTTGCGATGGCATAGCTGAATAACAGGACCTTCTTTCCGTTGGCGGATATACTCGTTTTAACCATTAGTTGTTGCGATGAATAGTTAATATTATTATTAATCGAAACAAACTTAATAAATTAATTTAAAAAACAATCACCGTTGGTGTAATTATTTATTAAAAGCAAGCAGGTTATGCCTGGCAATCAGGCAACCACCAATAATACCGGCCTTTTCATGGAGTTTAGACATTCTCAGCTGGGTATCATTATTCACCAGGCTAAGGGAATACTTGTTGAGGGCACTGCGTATGGGCAGGCGGATATAATCACCGGTATCGGCCAGTATACCGCCTATGATCACTAATTCAGGGTTGAACAGGTTGATGAGTACGGAAATACCCCTGCCTATTTTTTCGCCCAGTTCCGCGATCAGCTCTATACACAGCGTGTCTTCGTGCAGGGTAGCCTGTATAATATCGGATACCCGCAGGTTGTCCGGCATCTTCTTGTTTTGGAGTAGAGCAGAAGTATGTCCCTGTTCAATCCTTTCCTGGAACATGCGGATCAGGGCCTGTCCGGAGGCTTCTGTTTCCAGGCAACCCTTTTTGCCGCAATGGCAAATGATTTCATTGGAGAAGATAGGAATATGCCCAAACTCGCCACTGAAGCCGGATTTACCGCGATATATCTTTCCATCTATCATAATGCCCAGGCCGATACCATAGTCCAGGTTCAGGAACAATACATTCTTTTCATCGTGTACGGTGCCATTGTAAAACTCCCCGTAGGCCATGGCCCTGGAATCGTTTTCCACAAAGGTTTTGATGCCAATAGCATTTTCCACGATCTGGCTGAGCGGCTCTTCGTTGAAGTGGAAATAGCTGTAGCTATAGCCTTTTTCGCTGTTAATACGACCCGACAAATTCAGGCAGGCAGCGAAGATCTTTTTCTTATCGACTGATACATTATTGATAAAATGGAGGATCAGGTCAATCAGGTCTTTAAAGGATTCCGGTGTGTTGGCCAGGGTAAAAGGTACATGCATCTCCGACGTGATCAGTTCTTTTTTGAAATCCAGCAGCCCCAGATTCACATAAAAGTTTTTGATGTCTACCCCAATAAAGAACCCGCATTCCGCTACCAGACCGTACATGCTGGCCCTGCGCCCACCTTTGGAATCGTCTTTACCATAGTCCTTCACAATGCCGTCGGTCATCAGCTCATTAATAAGACTGGTGGTTTTGGGCACACTGATGTTCAGGGCTATGGTCAGATCAGTAATGGTACTATTGCCCGACTGATCAAGATGGTCAATGATGGATCTCTTGAGGGATTTATTCTTATAAGCCACGCCGGCGAGGTGCTCTTCTGAAAAGATGTCAAATATGCTTTCCTGGGTTGTCATGCAATAAATGTGATATTTTCTTTAAAAGTAGTATATAATTAATAAAGTTAACCAAGTTGTCATGAAATCCTATTTAATAATAAATTTATTTACGAAGTGTTGCTTTGTAATTAAAATAATAATAAATTGTCCTTCGTAAATAAAATTATTTAAAAAGAATGCAACCAAAAATCGCCGATCAACCACAAGGATGGGAAGAAACAACCAACGGATTAAATACACCTTATTATGCCGCGTTATACAAAGACGAACTACTTGATAACATTTTACCCTTTTGGGTCAACCACAGTAAAGACGAAAAGAACGGTGGATTTTATACCTGCCTGAACAGAGACGGCAGCATATTCGATACCGATAAATTTATGTGGCTGCAGGGAAGAGAAGTATGGTGCTTCAGCCACATGTTCCATAAAATAGCGCCCCGGCAGGAATGGCTGGACATGGCCTTACATGGCGCCACCTTCATGGAAAAATACGGTCGCGATGAAAAAGGCAACTGGTATTTTTCTCTCAATGAACAAGGTAAACCATTAGTACAGGCCTATAATATTTTCAGTGATTGTTTCGCTGCGATGGGATTTGCCGCACTCGACAAAGCAGCGCCGCAGGATCGCTTTAAAGACATCGCGCTGTCTACGTTCGAGAATATTCTTCGTCGCCAGGACAACTGGAAAGGTACCTACAATAAGGCATACCCTGGCACCCGCTCCCTCAAAGGTTTCAGCTTACCGATGATCCTCTGTAACCTGTCGCTCGAAATGGAACACCTGCTGGGCGCCACCCGCGTAGCCGAATTTATCCCGACTGTTCTTCATGAAGTCATGGAGGTGTTTTATCAACCAGATAAAAAACTGATCGTAGAAAACGTATATGCCAACGGCGCTTTCTCCGACAGCTTCGATGGCCGCCTCGTCAATCCCGGGCATGGTATTGAAGCCATGTGGTTTATCATGGACCTCGCCAAAAGAGTAAATGATCCCACCCTGTTGCGCAAAGCCTGCGATATCATGCTCGATACCCTGGAATACGGATGGGATGAGGAATTCGGCGGCATCCTTTATTTTAAAGATATCCTAGGTCATCCTCCGCAACAACTGGAATGGGATCAGAAATTATGGTGGGTACATGTGGAAGCACTCATCGCTTTAGCCAAAGGCTATGCCTATACCGGCGACAAACGCTGCGCGGCCTGGTTTAAAAAAGTACATGACTATACCTGGAAACATTTCCGCGATCCGGAACATGGAGAATGGTTCGGTTACCTGAACAGGCAAGGTAAGGTGTTGCTGCCACTTAAAGGCGGCAAATGGAAAGGCTGTTTCCATGTACCCCGCGCACTATACCAGGTGTACACCACTTTTAGTAGCTATTAGCTGTTAGCTATTAGCTGTTAGATAACTGATAACTGCTAATAGTTAATTGCTAAATCGCTAAAGACTAATTGCTAAATCGCTAAAGACTAAAAGCTAAAAGCTAATTGCTAACAGCTAAAACAAAAGTTATGAGTAAACGTAAACCGAATCTAAAAGCGCTGATGTGGCGCAGCAGCCTGCTGATGATCGCCTTGATCATGCAGCAGCTGCTGGCGGTAGCACAACAACAAACCGTAAAAGGTACCGTCAGGGATGAAAAAGGGAATGCACTTCCCGGCGCCACCATCCTGGTAAAAGGGACCAAAAATGGCATGGTATCTAATGTAGATGGTAGTTTTAGTCTGCCTGCTGCCGGCAATACCCCGCTAACATTGCAGGTATCGATGACCGGCTTCTCTACCATTACTATTACCGTTACACCAGGACAATCTTTCAACGCTATCCTGAAAGAAAATTCGAAAGACCTGAACGAAGTGATGGTCGTAGGTTATGGTACACAAAAGAAAGCGTCCCTTACCGGCAGCGTAGCGCAGATTTCTTCGGCGGAACTGAAAAAAGTGCCGGCCATGAACCTCACCAACGCGCTGGCAGGGCGGCTTCCGGGACTGGTCGCTACCCAAACTTCCGGTCGCCCCGGTTTTGACGATGCCACCCTGCTGATCCGCGGACAAAGTACCTATAACAACAACTCACCCATGGTGATTGTAGATGGGGTACAACGTTCTTTCGGCAGCCTGGATCCGGCAGAAGTAGAAACTATTACGCTCCTGAAAGATGCCGCCGCTGCAGCTACCTACGGTGTGCAAGGCGCTAACGGCGTTATTCTCGTGACCACCAAAAGAGGGGCTACCGGCAAACCTGTTGTATCGTACGATGGCGAATTTACCCGCACCGCTTTTACCCGCTTCCCTAAATTTCTGAATGGACCGGACTATATGTACTGGTTCAAAAAAGGAGAGCAGATGGACAACGATTACCTCACCGCTACCGGTGGTGATCCTATTCCCTATACCTATTCCGATGCACAGATCAACGCACTGCGTAATGGCACCAACAAAGATCCTTACCTCGGTAACACCGACTGGACGGGCATGCTCACCGGCAGGAAAACAATGGCACAACACCACAGTGTAAGCGTAAGAGGTGGTACCGATAAGATCCGCTATTTTTCCAACATCAGCTACCTGAACCAGGAAGGGGTGGTGAAAGGATCTGATTATAAAAGATTCAATGCCAGAACCAACATCGATGCTACGATCAGCAAAACTTTTTCTGTGGCCTTTGATCTCGGCGCACGCCAGGAAACACGCAACAGCACTGGTATCCCGGCAGATGATGGTGAATATATGAATCCCTTCTACCAGGCAGTGAGGGCACTCCCCAATATTCCTGCTACCATTGATGGCACGCCAACGGCTACACGCTCTAACTCCGGTATCGTGAATCCTATGGCCGTCATCGACCAATCCGGCTGGCAACGATATGTGACCAGCACCTTCCAGGGCGCTATGACCTTCACCATGCACGTGCCTTATGTACGCGGCCTGGACCTCAAACTAATGACCGCCTATGATAAATCTTTCCAGGAATTCAAAAGCTGGACAGAACCCTATACGCTGATGGTAAGAGAACAAAGCAGTACCGGCTTCTACTGGAATCCTTCGCTGCCTCCCGGTATCAACGTGAATACAGTCAGACAATCACAGGCCAATAATACGCGGCAAACATTTCAGCCCAGCATCAACTATAGCACCAACATTGGTAGTCATAGTATTAAGGCACTGGCGTTATATGAATATTCCCAAACCGACAACAACGGCTTTTCTGCGGGCGGCAGCAACCTGGCGTTGACAGAACTGAAGGAAATTGATTTCCGTGATCAGGATAATAAATACATCGTACAACCTACGGGCAACAGTGGCACCGGCGCCCGTTCCGGCCTGGTGGCAAGGATCAACTACGCCTATAAAAACCGCTACCTGCTGGAACTGGTATCCCGCTATGATGGGTCGGTATACTTTCCTGTCAATAATCGCTGGGGCTTTTTCCCGGCCGTTTCCGCAGGATGGGTGATGAGTGAAGAACATTTTTTTGCCGGGTTGAAAGAGACAGTAGATTTCCTGAAACTACGGGGATCTTACGGTAAAACCGGTAATGACAGAGGGTTTGGTAACTATCAGTATATGCAGACTTTTTCGCTGTCGGAAAAACCGGTGGTGGTGATTGGCGATAAGTCAGTGTCCGGCATTTATTCAGGTAGTATTCCTAACGTGAACCTCAAATGGGAAAACGCTTACACCACCAACGCAGGCGCTGATGTAAGTCTGTTTAATGGCGCCTGGTCCTTAACTGCAGATTATTTCTACAAGATCACCAAAGATATCCTCGACGTACAGGGTAATTTATTTGCGCCTTCTATGGGTGGTTATTACTACCAGGTAGTGAATCGTGGTATGGCCAATGTGCGCGGACTGGACCTGCAAATCACTCACCGTCATAAAGTAAACAGTAAGCTGGATTACGGCATTACCGGTAACTTCAACTGGTCACGCAATAAAATCCTGGTGAAGAATGATCCCGATGGGTGGCCTGCATGGCAAAGATCACCGGGTAGAATGATCGGTGAAAAGAAAGGTTTTATTTCAGAAGGTTTATTCCAGAACTGGGACGAAGTGAACAACTGGCCTACCTCTCCAAGTGGTGGCGCGGCGCCGGGTTTTATCAAATATAAAGACATCAACGGCGATGGTAAAATCACCACGGATGATATCACCTACATGGGTCGTAGTAATACACCACAAATCATGTATGGCCTGAACCTGGAATTACGGTATGGCATCTTTGATGTGTCTGCACTGATACAGGGTGCTTCATTGGTAGATGTATCGCTGGGTGGAGAATATGAAGGTTCTTCCGGTACTTCCGGTGTAAATGATAATACACCGTTTACCCGTCCGTTTTATGGTGCTGGTAACAGCCCTTACTACCTGGTGGAACAAGCCTGGACCCCAGACAATCCTAACGCTGCCTATCCGCGCTTAACGGCCGACAGGGCCGGTTTCCCGAATCATAATGGCTGGGCCAATTCGCAATGGGTGAAGAATGGCGCTTATGTGCGGTTGAAATCTGCCCAGATAGGCGTGACCGTGCCCGCATCAGTGTTAAAGCAACTGAACATTGAAAAATGCCGCTTCTATCTCGCAGGATTCAATCTCTTTACACTGGATCATCTGAAGTATATGGACCCGGAAATGCCGAATGTGAATAACGGTTTCTATCCACAGCAACAGATGATGTCTTTTGGCGCAAATCTTACTTTCTAAACGGAAACGATATTACTTATGACAACGTTTTGTTCAAATATAAAAAATGCCCTGCTGCTGCTGTTGGTAATGGCAGCCGGGATGCAGGCCTGTAAGCTGGACGGGATGCCCGGCGACCGTTATACCGATGCGGCCATCTGGAAAAATGCCAGCAGCGTAGACCTGTATATGTATGGCATGTACGATCAGTTTAAACCATTTTCTTTTGGTCAGTTTCCCATCGGTTACAGCAATGCCACCGATGCACTCACCGATCTCGAGAAATATACTTCCAATACTACCGGCAACGGAACAGTGAACAAGCTGGCTTATAACCCGGGGCAGGTGAATGCTACCGCTCCGGGTATTTCCGTTTGGGATGCGGCTTATGTCAATATCCGCCGTATCAACGAATTCCTTAACGGGATGCAGTTGTACGCGAAAATTACGGATGAACAAAAAGTACAGTACGAAGCAGAAGCCCGCTATATCCGCGCCTATTCCTACTTTTGGCTGGCACGTATCAATGGCAGCGTCATCCTCATGGATCATCTGCCCACCGGGCAAAGTATGGCCCGCAGCAGTGAAGAAGAGGTGTGGAATTTTATTGCGAAAGACCTCAGCTTTGCCGCCGCACACCTGCCCAAAGAACGACCTGCCGCACAAAAAGGACGCGCTACACAAGGTGCCGCTTATGGCCTCCTGGCACGCGCATGGCTATACGCTGCATCCGTAGCGGAGTACGACAATAAACAATTCAACAAAGATCCACTCACCGGTGTACCAGCCGCCCAAAAGCTGGAGTACTATCAGCATGCCGCAGATGCTGCAGCAGCCGTGATTACCTCCGGTGTATATGACCTGGAAGCGGATTATGGTAAACTGTTTACCAACGCCAACAGCAAGGAAGCCATTTTTGCGCTGTATTATCAGCGTCCCGGCGTTACCCATCAGCTGGACTACTTTTTTTGTCCTCCGGCAGATGTAGACGGCGGCGGTGCCACCGGCGTACCGACCGCAGAACTGGTGAATGAATATGAAATGGCAGATGGCCGGAAATTTTCCTGGTCAGAAACAGACATGGCCGCAGATCCTTACGCAAACCGTGAACCAAGGTTCTACGCCACCGTCCTGTACAATGGCGCTTCCTGGAAAGGCAGAACCCTTAATACCACACCAGACGACGAAAAAGAAGGCTACATCGATTTTAAAGTAGCTACCGATCCACGCAAAACGGTGACCGGTTACTACGTGCGTAAAATGCTGGATGAAACCAACAAAGACATCCTCGTGCAAGGCAGTAATCAACCCTGGATAGAAATGCGCTACGCAGAAATATTACTCATTCATGCAGAAGCACTCACTAAACTGAACCGGATTCCGGAAGCAAAAATATCACTGGATAAAGTGCGCAACAGGGTGCATTTGCCAGGTGTGGTAGCTGCTACACCGGATGCCATGATGGCCGCCATTGAACATGAACGCAAAGTAGAACTGGCCTTTGAAGGTCACCGCTACTGGGACCTCCGCCGCTGGCGGAAGGCGCATATTGTGTTAAACAATGTGCGTTTCCATGGGCATAAAGTCACCGCTAATGGTAACGGATATGACTATACGGAAGTAGACTGCGATAAGGAAAACCGTTATTTCCCAACGTCTTTCTATTACATGCCTATCACGCAGGATGAGATCATCAAGAATCCTGCAATGAAACAAATTCAGGGTTGGTAACAACCATGCATCACCATAAATGAGCTATTATATGCGCAATATATTCATCATACTGGGGTTGGGCATCGCTTTTACCGGCTGCCGCCAGCCCGAGCCCATTTTCCCAAAAGAAGATAATAACCTGCAGGATATCTGGGTAGGACTACCCGGCGTAAAAGACGCCCGGTTTGATCCGGTGTACAGCAACGCCAGAGACACGGCCTATGTAGACGTCCCCTATTTTTATCCGGTAGAATCGGATAATGAAACCGATATCACCAAACTGGTGCTCCGTGCCAATATCCCGCTGGATGCCGTGATAACGCCCGCTTTGGGCGTCCCCATGGATTTATCCAAACCGGTAAAGCTGGATATTAAAGGTGGCACCGGTATCAAAAAGTCATTGGTAGTCGTTGCCAAAAAAGTAGGAGACGTTGGTGTAAAAGGCGCTACCATCAACTATTTACTGGATGGTGTGGAAACAGAAATGGAAGCAGTGATAAAAGATAACAACGTTATTTTTTACATCCTGCCGGGCACCGATGTGAGTAAAGTAAAAGTAACCGTAACGGTGAACAGCCATTCTACTACTTCCATCGCTGCCGGCGCTACGCTGGATCTCTCTGCGGATATGCCTTTTACGGTAAAGAGTATAGACGGTATTATCAAACAATATACGCTGAAAGTAATGCCACCGGTGAAGAAACCATATGGCATTGGCATTACACGTAAACTCTTTATTAAGCTGGGAGCTGCTTCCGGCGGTGGTGGTATCAGTACCGACTATACGGAAACCAGCATGGCGGTAAGCGGAGATCACCTGGTAATTGTCAGCAATACCAATCCTTCCAAACTACGCCTGTTCAACCGTACTACCGGCAACTACGTACGGGATATGCCGTTACCTGCTGGTAATTACTGGTCTTTCCAGATGCAGAACGATAGCACCGGCGCTTTGTTGGGTGCTACTTTCGCAGCAAGTGGGGATAAGTTTCAGCTGTACCGCTGGCAAAGTGCCACCGATGCCGCACCGGTAAAAATCCTGGAATGGACCAACACCATTGCCTGGGGCGGTTTGGGCAGACGGGTACGCATATACGGAGACCTGAATAAAGATGCAGTGATTTATGCCACGGCTTCGCTCACCAACGATGTGTTTAAATGGCGTATCCACGATGGTAAAATCGTGAACGCGGCCAATGTGCCGGATGTGAATGCCGCACCTGCTATTGCTACGTATGCCTCCGGCTCCGGCAGCTTCGGCTACCTCGCTGATGCGGTGCCTACCACCGTATCTTTCAGCGGCACTTATTTCCTTAACTACGGCAGCGAAATTGCCATGGTCAATGGTGGTACCAACGTGCGTACGTCCGCTTTCAATGGCGACGCGGCGGGTAACATCTTCCATGCCCCTTCCCTGTATTTCCAGTTCAATGGCGCCAGCTATTTCGCTTTCCTGAAATATACCTCCTGGAGTTTGAACGGTGGTAATATCGCGTTGTTTGATGTTACCGATCCGGCGGCGATCAGTATGTCGCCTAACAATCCGGCCTATGGCGCCTTTAATGTCTTCAACTCCGAAGTCATCAATGGGGCGGCAGATAATGGCAACGGTACCGGCGATCTGTGCGTGAGCTTCTCTGCCGACCGCTCCAGCGCTTACATCTATATGGTGCTCACCAATGTGGGCATTGTGGGCTATGAACTGACTACCTATTAATGATCATTACACGGGTAACCGGCGCCTGTTGCCGGTTGCCCGTGTTCTAAAATAATTTGTCATGATAAAATCAACGTTACTGCCTGCACTCTGCCTCCTGATACTGGCTGCAGCCGGATGCAAAAAAAATAACGATGCGCCGCCTGTAGATCCCGGCGATGGCTCCGACACGGTAGCCATACCCACCGGTAAAAAAGAAGCGATTGTATGGATAGACCTGAATGCAAATGTATTCGGCACCTATGGCCGTTTTAATGATACGGCTGCTATCCGCAAAACGCTCGATACCCTACAGCAAATTGGTATCACCGCTTTGGTGGTAGATGTAAAAGAGTCCTCCGGCCATACCGTCTTCCAAAGTGCTTATACCAGCAAGGTAAGCAGCCATAACGGTAAATCCCTGCCTGCCGGTGTGGACTACCTGGACTTTATGGTGAAAACCGCGAAAGAAAGAAAACTGAAAGTATATGCGTCTGTAATGACGTTTGTGGAAGGTGACTACGACAATAAAACCGGTGCGGTGTATGAAGATGCCACGTTTAAAAATAAGTACCAGTCCATCGTATGTGATGTCAGTGGTAAGCGTGTACCTATTACTTCCACGGGAAGGAACGGATTCGTGAATCCTGCCTATCCGGAAGTACAGGACCGTATCATCAACATCCTGAAAGAGATTGTAACAAAGTATGCGGTAGATGGCGTCATCCTGGACTATGGAAGATATGCGAACATCGATGCGGATTTTTCCGACTATAGTAAAACGCAGTTTGTTCAATACCTGAAAGACGTATTTAACGACCAGAATGCCAATTTCCTGAACTTCCCCGCAGACATTGTGAGTAGCTGGAAAACAGAAAGTGGCCAAACCATGCCTGCGGTGACGGGCAAATATTATAAACGCTGGCTGGCCTATCGTATGAGTGTGATCTACAATTTTGTGAAAAAAGCGCATGCGGCGGTGAAGGCGGCACGTGCCGACGCGTTGTTTGGATCTTATGTAGGGGGCTGGTATGGCGATTATTACCCGGTGGGGGTGAACTGGGCCAGTCAGCAATACGATCCGTTTAACGATCCTAAAATCCGCATGGACTGGGCCTATCCGCAAACGAAAGATTATGGATATGCAGAAGAACTGGGATTGCTGATGACTGGTAATTATTTCTCTCAGTTATTATTGGCAGATAATCCGGCTACCGCCAATTTAACCTACAACTGGTGGAGCCTGGAAGGATCACTGAATGGTGGCCGCTACGTGACCAAAGGCAAAGTGCCGCTGGTGGGCAGTATTGATGCCGGTAATACCGACTGGAAAAGTAAGTCAGATATCCGCAAAGCCATTAAAATGATTCTTGCCCAAACATCCGGTGTGATGATTTTTGATTTGGTACATCTCTATGCGCCGCAGTACAACAAATTGCAACAGCCATTATGGGATGAAGTAAAAGCAGGATTACAGGATAAGTAACATTCGTTATTCTCCATGGGGCTGCCTATCTTGTTGTCCCGTGTGAAAAACATATATTATATGAAGAAGATCATCCCCCTCTTATCTATGCTGTTAATATGCGCACTATCGGAGTTGTCGGCACAGGATTCGAGCTATCATAATTATTTGTACGACAGCCGCACGGCGTATTTTAAACAATTGCCGGTGGCAAAGAAGCCGGTTATTTTTTTTGGAGACAGTATCACGCAGTGGGGCGACTGGTCGGAGTTCCTGGGCAAAGCCAACGTCCTGAACAGGGGCATTGCGGGCGACAATACCAATGGCCTCCTCGCGAGGGTAGAAGAGGTGATCCGGCATCGACCCGCCCGTTTGTTTATATTGGTAGGCACCAACGATATTAATAAACAAATGCCTGCTGCATCGATTGTACAAACGTATCGCCGCATTATTGCCGCTGTACAGGCACAATCGCCCGCCACCCGCATTTATGTTCAAAGCGTATTCCCGATTAACAATCAACTGATAGGCCGGCAATATTACAGCGGTACCAATGAGCAAATAAAAACACTGAATACCGGTATCCGCGAAATGGCAACAGATATGCACATTTCTTTTGTGAATGTATACGATGCCTTGCTGGACGGCGCCGGGCAACTGGATGCCCGTTATACCTACGACGGCTTACACCTTTCTGGTGAAGGCTATCTGAAATGGGTAAACGTATTGCAGCAACAACGATTAATTTAAAGAATTACGAATTACGAATTACGGATTTGTGAGAAGATCTCCGCGTTTACCATCTCCGTATAGGTTCGTAATTCGTAATTCGTAATTCGTAATTCTCAACCAACACATCATGAATCTGGCGACAATCGACATTGTGATCATCTTTCTTTATCTGGCCGTTATTGTGGGGCTTGGATTCTGGATATCGAAGAAAGCTTCTAAAAATATCCAGTCGTATTTCCTGGGAGATAATAATATCAAGTGGTACTGGCTGGGATTCAGTAATAGTAGCGGGATGTTTGATGTAAGCGGTACCGCTTTTTATGTGGCGCTGCTATTTGTGTATGGCTTCAAAGCCGCGTGGCTGCCCTGGCTATGGCCTATCTGGAATCAGATTTTTGTGATGGTATTTCTGGCAGTGTGGATCAGGCGCAGCAATGCCATGACGGGGGCGGACTGGATCATTAAACGTTTTGGCGATGACCGCGGCGGCAGGCTGGCACATATTATTGTGGTGCTGTTTGCCATCGTGAGCGTGATCGGATTTATCGGTTATGTGTTTGTTGGCATCGGTAAATTCAGCGGCAGTATTTTGCCCTGGGACCTTACTAATCCGTTGCTGAGCAGTCAGCAAACCTATGCGGTGATTATTGTGGCACTCACCACTTTATATACGGTGAAAGGTGGTATGTACAGCGTAGTGGCCACAGAGGTACTGCAATATGGTATCCTGCTGGTGAGCTGTGTGCTGGTAGTGACCTATGCGGTGCATGATGTAAATTATACAGAGCTGCATAAAAAAGTACCTGAAGGCTGGAGTAATTTCTGGCCTACCTGGAAGCTGGATGTGAACTGGAACAACACATTTCCGCAAGCCAATCAGAAAGTAGCAGAAGATGGATTTACCTGGTTCGGTGCATTGGTGATGATGATGATTGCAAAAGGTTTGTTTTCCAGTCTCGCCGGGCCCGTGCCCGGGTTCGACATGCAACGTATCCTCAGTGCCAAAAAGCCAAAGGAAGCAGCCATGCTCACCGGCTTCACCAACCTGGTATTATACATCCCTTTGTTTATGATGGTGAGCGCGTTAACACTGATCGGCATCAATTATTTAATGCCGGTATTACAGGGACAGGCAAAACCGGATTTTGAAATTATCCTGAGCAGGGTAGTGGGCGGCTATTTGCCCGCAGGCGTAAGAGGTGTGGTGCTGGCTGGTTTGCTGGCTTCCTTTATGAGTACATTTTCTGCTTTTGTGAATGCGGCGCCGGCTTACCTGGTAAACGATTTTTATAAAAAATATTTCAGACCCAATGAAGCACCCGGTCATTATGTGAAGTGGAGTTACATCACTTCCATCGCGGTGATTCTCACCGGTTGCATTTTTGGGTTATTTGCCAATTCACTCAGCTCTCTCACGCTGTGGATTTCCTCGGCGCTTTACGGCGGTTATGCGGCGGCTAACGTGTTAAAGTGGATCTGGTGGCGTTTTAACGGCTACGGTTATTTCTCGGGTATGCTGGTAGGACTGATCTCTGCTACCTTTGTACCAAAATTGATGGACTTGCTGGCCACGGCATATTTCCCGCAATACGCAGATCTTTTTGGCAGCGGTATCGGCACCCTGATTTCGTTCTTTATCATCCTGGTGTTTTCTATGACAGGCAGTGTGCTGGGTTGTTTGCTGACACCGGCGGCCAATCAGCAGGTGTTGACGGATTTCTACGTAAACACCCGCCCATGGGGCTGGTGGAGGCCCGTAGCCCGCTGGGCGAAAATGGTAGATCCTTCGTTTGTGCCGAATCAACAGTTTAAATGGGATCTTTTAAATATACTCGTAGGTATTTGCTGGCAAATGAGCATGGTGATTATGCCGATTTGTTTTGTGTTCGGATATTTTGAAAAAGGATTTCTGGCCATGGGGGTATGGCTCATTTGTATGGTGATCCTTAAATTTACCTGGTACGACCGCCTCGATATTACCGCCGGCGAAAATGTACCGCAGCAAACACCGGCGCCGATGCTCGCAGAAAACGTGTTGTAGTCTAAAAATTATTATCATGAAAATCACAGGAACATTTATAGATGAAATCAGTCACGATATCCCGCACCAGAACTGGGGCCGGGAAGAATGGCGCCGGGATTTTGAGCACATGAAGGCCATCGGGATAGACACAGTGATCCTCATCCGTAGCGGGTATCGTAAGTTTATTACCTATCCCTCACCCTACCTTATTGGTCAGTTTGGCTGCTACGAGCCGCCGGTAGATTTGGTGAAAATGTACCTGGAGCTGGCAGATGAACTGGACATGCAGTTTTATTTCGGTTTGTACGACAGCGGTAAATACTGGGATACCGGGGACATGCAACATGAAACAGACAGCAACCGATTTGTGATAGAAGAAGTCTGGAATACTTACGGTCATCATAAGAGTTTTAAAGGTTGGTATCTTTCTATGGAAATCAGTCGTAAAACAAAAGGGGCGGCCGATGCTTTCCGTACGTTGGGCATGCAGTGTAAGGCCGTGAGCAACGGGCTGCCTACGCTCATCTCTCCCTGGATAGATGGGAAAAAGGCGGTGATGGCTGCTTCGGGGCAACTCAGCAAAGCGGAATCGGTATCGCTGCTGGAGCATGAAAAAGAATGGAGCGAAATATTTGATGGTATCCGGGGCGCCGTGGATGCAGTCGCTTTCCAGGATGGTCATATTGACTATAGTGAACTGGAAGATTTTTTCCGCGTCAACAAAATGATGGCCGACCGTTATGGCCTGCAATGCTGGACCAACGCCGAAAGTTTTGACCGGGATATGCCAATTAAATTTCTGCCGATCAAATTTGAAAAGCTGCGGTTGAAGCTGGAAGCCGCCAGGAGAGCGGGTTATGATAAAGCCATCACCTTCGAGTTTTCACA
Source organism: Chitinophaga sp. (assembly GCF_036566945.1). Lineage (GTDB taxonomy): Bacteria > Bacteroidota > Bacteroidia > Chitinophagales > Chitinophagaceae > Chitinophaga. Next base: position 14,827 of record NZ_DATCVJ010000133.1, read on the forward strand.
TTTTATGAGTCCGCAGTCGGCCTACCTACAGGCCGGACATTTATACAATCGTTATAAAGAGTATATGCATACGTTCTGAGGGGAACGGACGGATATAAATCAGGGGTGTATCGATACCATCGGTACACCCTTTTTTGATGTGTACCGGGCTGCTTGCCGTTGCTATACCGATTCTGCAAATTTTGGTTTAACTTACTGCGTACCCATTAATTTCGTTGCTGCATGGAAACGCTTCCGTCTGAAAATAAGCTCATCGCTTTTTTTAAGAAATTAGGTCCCGGCCTCATCACCGGCGCCAGTGATGACGACCCTTCCGGTATCGCCACTTATTCACAGGCCGGCGCTCAGTTTGGGTTAACCACATTATGGACCTCCCTGCTGACTTTCCCGCTGATGGCCGGTATACAGGGAATGTGCGCACGCATAGGACTGGTCACCTGTCAGGGATTAACCGTGACCTTGAAAAAACATTATCCCCGTCCGGTATTATATACCATGTTGTTGTTCAGCTTTCCGGCCATTACGCTCAATCTGGGCGCAGATATTCAGGGCATGGGGGCCGTATGTCATATGATCTTTCCCGTTATACCGGTGTCTGTATTTTGTGTAGCTATCACTGCGCTGATGATGTATGTGATCATCCGGTATTCCTATCAGAAAATTGCCCGGATCCTGAAGTGGCTTTGTATGTCGTTGCTGCTGTATATCATAGTGCCTTTTATGATAAAGCAGGACTGGCTGGCAGTGGCCAGGAATACGTTCATACCTACGATCCGGTACGACAAAGATTTTTTCTCGATCATTGTGGCCATTTTGGGCACCACTATTTCGCCCTATCTGTTTTTCTGGCAAACCACTATGGAAGCGGAAGACATGGCGCATAGCGCCAAAGGCATTGTGGTGGATAAAAGGGTATTGAGTGATATGAAGGCAGATGTAAACACGGGCATGTTATTTTCCAATATTGTGATGTTTTTTATTATCCTCACGACGGGCAGCGTATTGTTTCCTGCCGGGGTAAGACAGATAGATACGGTAGATCAGGCAGCGAAGGCGCTGCAACCGCTGGCAGGTAAACTCACCTATTTCATTTTTGCCACCGGTGTATTGGGAACGGGGTTGCTGGCCATACCGGTGCTGGCAGGTTCGCAGTCCTACATGCTGGCGGAAACACTGGGCTGGTCTGCAGGGTTAGACAAGCAGTTTTCGCAGGCGAAGCCTTTTTATATTTCCATCATCGTTTCGCTGATCGTGGGGTTATCGCTCGACTTCCTGGGCGTGAGTCCTATTAAGGCATTGCTGTACACCGCCATTGCGTATGGTTTAACAGCACCGGTCATGATTGCCATGATCATGCATATCGGCAACAATAAAAAGATCATGGGCAAGTTCACGAATTCCATTTTTTCCAATATCCTGGGGACGCTGACGCTTATTTTAATGACGGCTGCCGCGGTAGCGATGATTTGGTTTTTGTTTTAATACAGGGTTTTCTTTGCCGTTGAATAGCTGTACATTGGCGACCATTAATAGCAATAAACAGATAATGATGTACCGACCTATGGCCCTACTGACAGGCTTACTGTTATCACTGACCACTTTTGCGCAACAACGTATTCCCGTAAACGTTATGCCCAATACCTTTACCGATGTAACCGCGCGGGTACAACAGGCCATTGCCGCCTGCAAGGATAAACCTGGCGCCGTGCTGGAGTTTCAGCCCGGCAGGTATGATTTTTATCCGGATAGTGCAGTGAAGAAAACGTATTTCATTTCCAATACGTCCAGTGAAACAGAAGTCCCTGATAAGTTAAAGACCATCGGTTTGTTTTTTGAAAATTTTAAAGGCTTAACCATTGAAGGGAATGGTG
>NZ_DATCVJ010000134.1:0-2698 GCF_036566945.1 Chitinophaga sp.
CATCCACATCTGCACAAACCACCGTTGTTCCTACTTCTGCCAAACAGGCGCCGGTTACCAAACCAACATACCCTGTACCTACGATCACTACTTTCATACTAATAGTATTTAAGATTGTAACTTGAACTGATCCTGTTGCAGGAAATCCCTGTAAGCCATTACCAGACCCTCTTTCAGACTGATGCTATGTTTCCATCCCAGTCGGTGCAACCGAGATACATCCATCAGTTTACGGGGCGTACCATCTGGCTTGGAAGCATCAAAAAGTAGTTCACCTTCATAGCACACCACCTCTTTAATATATTCTGCCAGTTGCCGGATGGTCAGGTCTTCCCCTTTACCGATGTTTACGGGCTCCTTTTCATTATAATGTTGCATGAGGTATACGCAGGCATCAGCCAGGTCATCTGCAAAAAGAAATTCCCGTTTAGGCGTACCCGTTCCCCACACCGTTACCGATGGTTTATTATTTACTTTGGCCTCATGAAAACGGCGGATCAGTGCTGGCAGCACATGCGCATTCTCCGGATGATAGTTATCACCAATGCCAAACAGGTTGGTAGGCATTACGCTGATAAAGTTGCAGCCATACTGATCGCGATACGCTTCACATAATTTGATGCCGGCAATTTTTGCGATAGCATAAGGCTCATTGGTTTGTTCCAGCAAACCTGTCAACAAAAAACTTTCTTTGATGGGCTGCGGTGCCATACGGGGATAGATACACGAACTTCCAAGGAATTGCAGTTTGGTCACCCCATGCTTCCATGCCGCATGTATCACATTGGCGGCGATCATCAGGTTATCGTACAGGAACTCTGCCCGGTAGGTATTATTCGCATGAATACCACCTACTTTGGCGGCTGCGAGAAATACATAGGCCGGCTTTTCTGTCGCGAAAAAATCGTCCACTTCTGCCTGTCTGCGTAAATCAAGGCTCCCGGAATTGCGGGTAATAATATTTTGATACCCCAGTGTTTCCAGTCTTCTTTTAATGGCGCTGCCCACCATTCCCCGGTGACCAGCTATATAGATCGGATCATTTGCTTCCATAGCTGTTAATGATTTGTGTTGGTATTTATAATAATTCCGGACGGTTTTCTTTTACCCATTTATGGAGTTGCTTAATATCCTGTCCTCGGCCACGCTGCATGATCAGCAGCGCGCTGGCCGTGTTCACCACTACCATATTTTCCACGCCTACCAGTGCTACCAGTTTATCTTTTCCAATCACCATATTCTTTTTCGGATCACTTTCAATAAATACTGCCTGGTGATTGCGATACTGATAATGATGAGAGAGCGCGTCTGCCAGTGCTTCATAGCTACCCACATCACTCCAGTCCATTTTGGTAGGCACTACTTTTACGATGCTGCTTTTCTCCAGTACGGCGTAGTCGATGCTGTCTGCCGGAATAGCTTCCATGGTGGCGGTGGATAATACACCGGTGCTTTTCCATTCTGCTGCGGCAATGGCGGCTGCTTCATAAATGGCAGGCGCATGTTTTTGCAGTTCCTGCAGCATAATGCGGGCTTTGCAACAAAAGATGCCGCTGTTCCAGAGGAAGCCGCCGGCTGCCAGCATAGCTTCTGCTACGGGGCGCTCCGGCTTTTCCACGAAGTGAAGTACATCATGACCGGAATAACTGATATAGCCAAATCCTGTTTCCGGATAGGTGGGCACCAGGCCAATGGTCACAATATGATTACCTGCCGCCAGAATGCCGGCTGTTTCAATCGCCATAGCATAACGATCGGGGGTACCAATCAGGTGATCGGCAGGCGTGATCAGCAGGGTGGTTTCGGGGTCGGCTACAAAAGCAGCCAGCGCGATGGCGGCGGCGGTATTACGCCCTACAGGTTCGGCAATACATGCCGGCGATACTGCACCTGCCTGCTCCAGCTGTTCGGTAACGATAGCTGCCTGCTGCTCGTTCACAATAGCCAGTACCTTATTACAGGCAAAACGATTGCGCCGGAAAGCCAATTGCAGGAGACTATAGCCATCGAACAGGGTTAATAACTGTTTGGGCGTTTGCTGGTTAGATAAGGGCCATAACCGCGTGCCGGAGCCGCCGCAAAGAATAATATGCTGCATCATAAGGTTGGTTGTTTTATCAGTAATGATATCCATTCACTATTTTGCTACCGGCGATCACTGTCATTTCTCTGGATGGTACTGTTGCTACCAGCATGCATCCTAAACTGCTCAGCTCTACTTTTACCCGGTTGCTGCTGATGGCTATTATTTTACCGCCGGAAGCAGACTGTCGTTTTTCATCGTCCTGTATGGGTACCTGTTCTACAGATACGTCTTCATAATCCCGCAAAAAATGACGGATCAGGGCAATCTCATGGTCAGGTATGATGGCCGGTTGTCCCAGCCAGTATACAAAGTTGACCACGTTATCTGTTTCACGCACCACCCAACTTCTGCTTTCAGGAATATGTACAAATACATAAGAGGGAAACAAGGGTTCCTGCACGATCTTACGTGCACGGACCAACTCTTTAACAGGGTGATAATGTTCCACTTTTTTTCGGGTGAACAGATCTGCTACTTTCTTCTCGCATTTAGACCGGGTATACACCGCATACCAGGCTGATGGTTGTTCATTAAACATAGGAGCCGGTTTTTAGGTTATCGGATGTTTTGTAGAATTTATAAAGGCAGGACCGGGCATAGCTTCGCCCGTAG
>NZ_DATCVJ010000135.1:0-7752 GCF_036566945.1 Chitinophaga sp.
ATATCAAAGCCAAAGTACATGAACTGACAAATGGCCTCAGCAGCCGCGCAGAGAAAATAAAAGTACTCTATAAATTCATGCAGCAGAATACCCGCTATATCAGCATTCAGCTGGGAATAGGCGGTTGGCAAACGTTTGACGCCACTTCCGTGGGATCAAAGGGCTATGGCGACTGTAAGGCGCTGTCGAATTATATGATGGCGCTGTTAAAAGAAGCAGGAATCAAATCCAATTGTGTATTGGTAAAAGCCGGCGAAGGTGAACATACCATACGGGAAGATTTTCCTTCTTCCCAGTTCAATCACGTGATCCTTTGTGTACCGGATATCAAAGATACTACCTGGCTGGAATGTACAGATAACACGCTGTCTGCCGGTTATCTGGGATCTTTTACAGACAATAGACCCGTATTGCTGGTAGATGAAAAAGAAAGTAAACTGATACATACCCCGGTTTATGGAATGGATTGTAATGAACAGCTTCGTACCGTAACGGCGACTGTAGATTCCAGCGGTAACATAGACATCAGCGCAGTCACTATTCAGAGTGGATTGCAGCAGGATAGGCTGCATAGAACGATCCATGAATTGAGTGAGGAAAAACAATTGGAGGTATTGCGCAAAGAACTGGATCTTTCCAGTTACGATATCACCGGTTATCGTTGTAAAGAATTGGGAACAGTGATCCCAGCCATTGAAGAGAAACTCCAGATCAAAGGACATAACTATGCAACGGTAACGGGTAAACGAATGTTCCTGGTACCGGATATCCTGGAGCGCGGAGGTATGAAACTGGATGCAGAAGAAGCCCGTAAATCCGAGATTAAGTTTGATCTCGCTTTTCGGGATGTCGACTCTGTAAATATTACGCTGCCTTCGGGCTATCAGCTGGAATCCCTGCCAGCACCGGTTATCGTGTCAGGCAAGTTTGGTATGTACAGCAGCACCATTGTTTTAAAAGGTAATACGTTAAACTATATACGAAAAATGGAACGTAAGGCGGGCGTATTTCCGGCAACTGATTTTCCGGAACTCGTAAAATTTTATGCTACCATCTACAGGGGCGACAGGAATCGGCTGGTATTGGTAAAGCAATAAAGCATAAAGGATAAAGCAAAAAGCTATTGTAGCGTATAGTCACTTGCTACAATAGCTTTTTGCTTTATCCTTTATGCTCCACCTTATTTCTCTCTCACACTCACCGAAATATGTCTGTCTTTTTTTCTTTCTTCATCCGGAGCACTGGCTTCGGCTTTGGCGAATTGTGAACCATATCCTTCTGCGCCCAGCAGCTGTGCCGCATTGGTGTTATCTTTCTTTAATGATGTAACAACAGATTCCGCACGTTCTTTAGAAAGACGCAAATTATCAGCGCTATCGCCGGTACGATCGGTATAACCACCAATTTTTATTTTAGCTTTTGGAAATGCTTTCATAATAGCCGCAATGTTGCCCACCTGTTTCATACTTTCTTCAGTGAGTTCTGCGCTGCCTGTTTTGAAATTCAGGTTATCAAAATCAAACCACACATCCTTACCTGCTTTACGGGTATCATCTTTCAGGAACGCTACCAGTTGATCTTCTATACCGCCCTTATACGCATCCAGTACGGTGCCATCGGGAAGCGTTACTTTGATGCTTTCACGGGTCTCTACCGGCGTGGTGGCTACGCTCATAGAAGCAGAATCGGCCAGCTGGCTGGTGGTTATACTGTCGCTCACCGGCATGCCGCCGGGTTTATTGCCGCCACAACCGCGCATCAGGTACCATAATAAGATGATCGCCACCAATATCAGGAGCAACGACCATACCCAACGGTTACTGGTCGGAACTTGCTTGATGTCTATGGCACCAGCACTGGTAGTAGCCGTGTCCCCGGTCATGCCCAGTTTCTTGCCCAGATCACCCAGGCTCGACAGTCCAAGGATTCCCGCAATATTTAATCCGCCGGGAATAGCCCCCAGTATTTTGTCTTTTTGAGAATCCAGTAAAGAAAGAAATGAATTAGGAGAAAGATTGTTTTGTACGGCATACTGTCCTACAGTGCCCAGTGTAGCTGGTGCCGCTGTTTGCAGTAATGTGCTGGCAGACGACTCTTTAATACCTGCAAAGGAAGACAACATCCCGATAATGGGATTGACTTTATCCCCAAATAAGCTTCGCAGCAAATCTGACCCTTTACTGATCAAACCTCCCGCTCCGCCCTGCAACGCACCACTGATAGCAGACGGATTTGCATCCCCGGCTACCCCTTTTACCATGTCCAGTAAACCACCGGCATTTCCGGATGATCCGGCTTTGCTTAACAAGCCCCCCAGGATCACCGGCACAATTCCACTTAAGGCTTTCTGAATACCCCCCTCGCTCTCCCCGAGTTGTGAGGAGGCCTGACTAACCACATTGTCGTTGAAAATACTTTTAGCGCTTTCCAGTAAATCGAAAGACATAATTGTAGGGTTTAATGATGATGAATGTAATGCTGATTTTTGATGCTCAATCATCCGGCTCTTAGCAGGAACGGACAAACAGACGTTTGTAACAGGAAATTGTATAACAACAGAGTTACCCGGGTTGTTTGAATCACTTAATAATTACTATAAGATATCAGTTTTGATATATAATAATTTATAAATAAAACATTGATTTGTAGGGAGATGTATACGTTTTTTTGCTTTTCCTTTGGTTCGGCAGCCATTTTTTCGTACCTTTGCCGTGCTTTACGCATTTTTTCGACTGTTTAATGTGCCTTCCGTGCACAACGCAATACGCTATAACAGTCAATATTTATTGGATTTGATCATTTGTCGGGCCATATCGCGCCCGGTCTCCCTTCCGGCTAGCTGTTTTATGCAGTTGCATGCACATAGGATGCCTATGTCGTCTGGAAAAAGATCAGCTTAAACATATTTAAAAATTAATAACTATGATTAAACAATCATCGTATTGGTTTTTGCTATGCTTACTGCTTCTCTTGCCGAGTATGCTTGTTGTTGCACAGGATAGTACCGAAACCAAAAAGGATAAGCCCACCTTTCACATAGGCGGAGCTTTGCGCTTTAACTACAACCTCTCTTCCTGGAAAAAGGAACAGGTAAAACGAGGCGGCGATTTTGGCTTCGATATGTTCGCGGTAAAGGCGGATGCCGCCTGGAAAGGATTATCACTACACGCTGAATATCGCTTTTATTCCAGAGATTTCGGCGGCGGCATGCTCAAGGAAGGCTATGTACGTTATCATTTCAACGATAGTACACACCTGGACATCGGTCTTACACAAGTACCCTTCGGTAATCTCACCTATAACTCACATAGCTGGTTCTTTAACCTGCCTTATTATGTAGGTAAGGAAGATGATTATGATATGGGTGTTAAGTTCGAACGCCGTAACCCACACTGGTTATATCAGCTGGCGTTTTTTAAAAATGCGGAAGAGCTAAACTTCGGCGACAAAACAGAAATCGATCCGGGCCGCTACAGCTATGATGTAGCCGGCAGAAATAAAGAAGTGAATCAGGGCAACGCCCGCACAGAATATTTTTTTAACGCGAATAACAGTATAGGCGCTTCCGTTATGCTGGGAGGTTTGTATAACATTCCCTCCGGTAACATGGGCAGCCACTGGGCCGCTGCTGTACACAGTAACCTGAACTGGAAACGATGGAACCTTAAACTCCAGTCTATGTATTACCAGTATAACGTGACCGACTCAACGCAGTTCGACAAAGCAATGGACATGGCCGCCTATGGCTCGGCCTATCGGGTTGCTGCCCGCAGCTTTTTGCATACCGCTGCACTGGCATATACGCAACCGGTAAACTGGGGGCCTGTCAGCGCACTCACGTTTTACAACGATTATTCTTACATGCATAAACCGGAAGCAGGTTTTGCAGACACACAAATGAATGTACTCGGCTGTATGATCACAGCCGGACACATCTTTACTTATATCGACTGGGCCGCCGGAAAAAACCAGCCCTGGCTGGGTCCTGAATGGACAAATGCCCTCGCTGCCGGAGATAGCCAGGCTAAATGGCACAGTCGTTTCAACATAAATATTGGCTACTATTTCTAACAAAGCCTTAGCCGGTTTACAGCTAAAACTATTCAACAATGCCTAAACTTCAAATCGATAACCTGACCCTCATCTTTGGTCGCGACCGCAATACGGCGCTGCAACTGCTGAAGGAAGGTAAAAGCAAAGCAGACATACTCGAAGCAACCGGCTGCACGGTGGCAGTAAAGAATGCTTCTTTTCAGATAGAGAATGGAGAATTCTTTGTCATCATGGGCCTTTCCGGTAGCGGTAAGTCCAGCCTGCTGCGTTGCCTGAATCGCCTCATAGAACCCACTGATGGTGATATTTTATTAAATGGTACCAATATCACCGAACTGAATGAAGCCGCCCTGCAACAAACACGCAGAAAGGAAATCTCCATGGTATTCCAGAAGTTCGGGCTCCTGCCTCATCGCACCGTATTGGAAAATATTGCCTTCGGCCTGGAACTGCAAGGCACTCCGCTGGCAGAAAGAATGGCCAAAGCAGGCGGAGTAGTGGAACTGGTGGGACTCAAAGGATACGAACAAATGCTGCCATCAGAATTATCCGGTGGGATGCAACAACGCGTTGGACTCGCCCGCGCACTGGCCAACGATCCGGAAGTGCTCCTCATGGATGAAGCCTTCTCCGCACTCGATCCGCTGATCCGCACCCAGATGCAGGATGAACTCCTGGATCTCCAGGAAAAAATGCACAAAACCATCATCTTCATTACACATGATCTCGATGAAGCCATCCGCCTCGGCGACCGCATCGCCATCATGAAAGATGGGGAAGTAATACAAATCGGTACGCCCGAAGAAATTCTGACGGCCCCCGCGAATGATTATGTGTCTTCTTTCGTGGAAAAAGTAGACCGCAAAACCATTATCACTGCCTCTTCCATGATGGATACCAAACCTACTATGGCGGTATTCCGTAAAGACGGACCAGAAGGAAGCCTGCGTAAAATGCGCGCTACCGGCCTGGATATTCTGCCCGCCGTTACCGTAGATAAACACTTCCTCGGATTTGTATATCTCCGTGAAATACTGGAGGTAAAAAAGCGGGGCGATAAAACCATTGAATCTGTTATTCATCGCGACGTGCCTGTGGCCTACCCTGATACAACAGTAGAACAGATGTTGCCTTTTATTGCGGAAACAGATAAACCCGTGGCAGTAGTAGATCCACAGAATAATAAACTGCTGGGCCTCATCTCACAAACATCCCTGATTATTGAAACCACAGGTAATCAGCCTGTATAACCCCTACGGATAAACGAAAAAAGATATGATTAAAATAGGAAAATATATAGAACAATTCATCAACTGGCTCACCCACAACTGCGGCCCGTTCTTTAAAACGATCAAGATAGGAGTGGAAGCCATGGTCAACAGTGTGCAATGGCTGCTCACCTTTACACCATTTTATGTAGTCATTGCTTTACTCGCCATCCTCGCCTGGAGACGCGCCGGCTGGGGCGTAGGCGTAATGACCCTTTTAGGCCTTGGTTTGATCTACGGCATGGGGTACTGGGGTCAAACCATGGAAACACTCGCATTGATCCTTGTATCGGCCGTTATTGCCTTATTAATAGGTATTCCATTGGGGATCTGGGCCGCCAAGAATAAAACAGCCGGTAAAATTATGCGCCCGCTGATGGATTTTATGCAAACCATGCCCGCATTTGTATATCTCATTCCTGCCGTATTATTCTTCGGACTGGGAAAAGTACCCGGCGTATTTGCTACCATTATCTTCGCCATGCCACCCGCCGTACGCTTAACTACACTCGGTATTAAACAGGTGCCCGAAGATATCGTGGAGGCTACCCGCTCATTTGGCGCCACTCCCCGGCAACTACTGCTGAAAGTGGAATTGCCTCTGGCCATGCCCACACTGCTGGCTGGCGTAAACCAAACCATTATGATGGCGCTGTCTATGGTCGTAATCTCTGCCATGATTGCCGCCGGCGGCCTCGGAGAAGTGGTACTGAAAGGTATTACCCAACTGAAAATAGGACTGGGCTTTGAAGGAGGTATCGCCGTGGTTATACTCGCCATCATCCTCGATCGCATCACCCAGTCATTCGGAAAAAGAAAACAACGTGCTAACAACTAAAACCAGCTGATATGAAAAAGATATTATTATTCGCACTGGCTGCCCTTGTAACAGTCATTGCCGCCTGCAATACAGGCAGTTCCAATGGAGATAAAAAAATTACCATCGCCTATGTAAACTGGGCAGAGGGCGTAGCCATGACCCAACTGGCTAAAAATATCCTGGAAGGAAAAGGCTACGAGGTAACCCTCAAAAATGCAGATGTAGCGCCCGTATTTGCAGCCGTAGCCGGCGGCGACGCCGACATCTTCCTGGATACCTGGATGCCCGTAACGCACCAGAACTATATGGAAAATTTCGGTCATAAAGTAACGGTACTGAATACCAATTTTGAAGGTGCTAAAATAGGATTGGTCGTACCAGACTATGTAAACATTAAAAGCATAGAAGAACTCAACGCCGTAAAAGATAAATTTGAAGGCCATATCGTTGGTATCGACGCCGGCGCCGGTATCATGGGCAAAGCAGAAGAAGCCGTAAAAGCATATGGACTCGATTATGAGATACAATCTTCCAGCGAAGCGGCTATGATGGCTACCCTGAAAAAAAGCATCGACGAAAAACAACCGGTAGTGGTAACCGGATGGGCACCACACTGGATGTTCTCCCGCTACAAACTTCGTTTCCTGGAAGATCCGAAACAGGTATTTGGAGCCACAGAAAAAATTCAAACAATCGCCAATAACGAATTTAGTGTAGCCGACACTGTAGCGGTTAACTTCTTCCGTAAATTTCAACTGAACAGTGAACAGCTAGGTTCCCTCATGGGCGCTATGGCCGATGCGGACGGTAAAGAAGACGCCGCCGTAAAAGAATGGATCCAGCATAACCAGGAGCTGGTGAAAAGCTGGGATTAGGAAAGCAGAAGGCAAAAAGCAAAAAGCTATTGTAGCGTATGGTCACTCGCTACAATAGCTTTTTGCTTTTTGCTTTCTGCTTTCCGCTCATGAAATTTTAGCAGCTCCCGTACTGTTTTTCTGCTAAAAATGCAGTAATATTTTGTTTTATATGTCATAATTGCTGGTTAGGCAACATTGGATCACGGTTTGTTGTTACCTTAACACGTTTGAGAACAACAAAAAAAGGAGCAAAATAAGCAGATATGAACTTGAATAATTTCACTATAAAATCGCAGGAAATACTGCAACAGGCACAACAACTGGCATTTAATAATCAAAACCAGTCTATTGAGACCGGACACCTCCTCAAAGCCCTGTTAAATGATGAGGACAGTCCCATTGAGTACTTACTGAAAAAGAATGATGTGAACACCACGTTCGTGAACAGTAAGCTCAATGAACAGATCAATAAATACCCGCGCATGGCTGCCGGTGAAGGCGGTCAATCGCTGAGCCGCGATGCCAACAACGTCATACTCCGTGCAGGCGCGGCTATCAAAGAATTTAAAGATGAATTTGTAAGCGTAGAACATTTGCTGCTGGGCATTCTCGGCGGCAATGATGATACTGCCAAACTGTTAAAAGATGCCGGCCTCACAGAGAAAGGACTTAAAACAGCTATCAGAGAATTACGTAAAGGAGATACCGTGAACTCACAAAGTGGCGGTAACCAATATAATACCCTGCAGAAGTA
>NZ_DATCVJ010000136.1:0-2525 GCF_036566945.1 Chitinophaga sp.
TCAATGGCGTACATCGTGTGCTGGCGTTGTTTGCGCCGCCGATAGATCCTGGTATGCTGGTGCGCGCCGCCGCCGCCGGTTTGGATATCAGCGCGGTGACCAGCATGCTGAATGCGCCGTTGCCATTATACCGTTTCCGTGTGATTTTGCAAAAAGCCAGTGAACTTGCAGAACAGGTGAAAGCCACCGGCGCAGCCCTGTTGTCTGCTTTGGAAAAGAAAGACAATGAAGCATTGGCCCTGTTAAGAGCCGGAGAAGAAATAAAATTACAGCAACAATTATTATTGATCCGGCAGGTACAGGTAGAAGAGGCGACCCAGTCGATCGAAGCATTGCGGAAATCGAAGGCGATTTCCCAGAAAAAATACGATTACTATAGCAGCCGTGATTTTATGAATGGCTGGGAAATAGCACAGGCGGGTATTTCAGCAGGAGCTATTATATCTGAAATAGTAGCGACCGTACTGGATGCGACTTCCGGAGGTACCCATATGATACCGATTATCACCGGTGGTGGTGCGGGCTTTGGCGGATCACCGGTAGTCACTGTATCTTTTGGTGGTAACAATGTGGGTAGTTCTACCGGTCAATTTGGTACCCTGTTCCGTGGCATCGCAGGTATCCTGCATTCCACTTCCAGTCTCATTGGTAACATAGGTGCGTATCAGCGTAGAATGGACGAATGGGGCTTGCAGAAAGACATGGCTTCCCTGGAACTGGAACAGATGGATCAACAAATAGTAGTGGCAGATATCCGCAAGGATATTGCTGTTAAAGAAACCACTACCCAACAGCTACGGATACAACAGGCGCAGGAAGTAAATACCTTCATGACCAGTAAGTACACTAACAAAGACCTGTATGCCTGGATGACGGGGCAGATCAGTACCCTGTACTTCCAATCATACCAGCTGGCCTTCGCGATGGCTAAACAAGCGGAACAATGCTACCAGTTTGAACTGGCAGCCAACAGCAATGTGATTCAGTATAACTACTGGGACACTATGAAAAAAGGATTACTGTCCGGCGAGCGACTCCTGCTGGATGTAAAACGACTGGAATCAAATTATCTTCATAATAATCAACGGGAATTTGAACTGACCAAAAATATTTCAGTGGCAGCGCTGTCGCCCGAAGCCCTGTTGCAGTTGCGTAATACAGGTCAGTGCGACATCAATATTCCGGAAATGTTGTTCGACATGGATTATCCGGGTCATTATCTGCGTCGGATAAAAACTATTTCTGTGAGTATCCCTTGTATCAGTGGACCGCTGGTAACGGTGTCCTGTACACTGTCGCAGGTCAGCAACAAATACCGCAGGAATACACAATTGAATCCTGCAGGAGCAGATGCGTATGATAAATACGTGGAAAAAGCGGGAGGCGACGACCGTTTTACCTACAACCTGGGAGCCATTCAATCTATTGGCACCAGCCATGGGCAAAATGATACGGGGTTGTTTGAACTAAGTTTTCATGACGACAGGTACCTGCCTTTTGAGGGTACCGGCGCCATCAGCTCCTGGCACCTGGAAATGAATGATCCCGCTTCGCTGGCACAATTCGATTACCAGAGTATTACAGACGTGATCCTGCAGATCAGTTATACTTCCCGGCAGGGTGGTGGCTTGTTTAAAAAGGAAACAACAGACTACCTGAAGCTGCTGTTTAAGAAAATAGTAGACAGCGTGCCGGCAGCCGGCCTTTTCCGGATGTTTGATATGCGGCATGAAATGTCCGATAACTGGTACGCCTTTATGAATGCTGGCGGTACTTTCAGCGGAAGTCTGACCAAAGCAGGATTACCTTACTTTACGCAGAACAGTGCGATTAAGGTAACGGTACAAAGCGTAGCATTGTTTGTACTTACCAGCAACAGTGGCAACCTGATGGTATCCGTTAATGGTGCAGCTGCACAGGCGATGACCAAGAATGCCGCTAAGTTTGGTACGCAGATCCAACTGATAGATCCGGTTAGTGCGATTACAGGCACGTTGAAACTGGCCAGTGATCACATCGACTATAGTTTTGCTGTCCAGAACTTTGCGATGGTAAAAGGAACTATTGCGGGTGCATGGCTGGTATTGAATTATACGATGGAATAGCGCTATATCGTTGAAGGGGCTGTTGCAGTTGATGCGGCAGCCCTTTCCTATTGCATGGACTTGTCAAGTTTAAAATACAACACCCGGGCTTTTGAAATAATGTAAATAATTTATAACTTGGGTTGTTGCGCTAAGCTGATAAAAATATATTACATAAGACCCATTTGCTTCGTCAATTAGTTAATACAGACTGATATTTCCCAACTCCTCTTTATTATATACAGCTATGAAAAGAAAGAAATTATTTGCGATATCTTTTTTGCTATTAGCAATAGCCTCAGCTAAGATTGCCAATGCGCAAACTTTTACAGCATTACTCTTTCCGGAGGGAAAGGTGTGTTTCAAAGTTAAAACTCCGGGGCTTTTTCTCTACCTCTCTTCAAATGGTATTATCACCAATTACGATGCTGCAGCAAATGG
>NZ_DATCVJ010000137.1:0-6085 GCF_036566945.1 Chitinophaga sp.
TATTCGGAAGATGGAAAATCAGTGGCCGGCATCAACCAGTTAAATAATAATATTCCGGGCATTGGACAGATAGGCGGCGCCGCTCCTACCGAGTACCTGGATTATGTACCAGGCGACCGTAAACAAAATACCACTACTTACCTGGACGCGCAGATCAACTACGGTAATACTTTCGGTAAAAATAATATAACAGGTATGCTCATTGGCCGTATGAACAACTACCTGGCCGGTGGAGTAACCAGTTTGCAGTTATCACTGCCGAAACGAAACCTGGGTGTAAGCGGACGCTTTACCTATGGTTATGATGATCGTTATCTGGCGGAGTTTAACTTTGGTTACAACGGGTCTGAACGTTTTGCCAAAAACAATCGTTATGGCTTTTTCCCTTCCATTGGTGCAGGTTGGGTAGTATCCAATGAAAAGTTTTTCAAGGGATTGCATGGCGTAGTTGACAACCTGAAATTCAGGGCCACCTTCGGTTTGGTGGGTAACGACCAGATAGGCAATGACAACGATCGCTTCTTCTTCCTGTCGCAGGTAAACCTGAATGATTTCTCCCGCGGCGCGGTGTTCGGAGAGCGTTTCGGATATGCCCGTCCGGGTGTTTCCACTTCCCGTTATGGCAACAGCAATGTTACCTGGGAATTATCCAAACAGTTGAACTATGGTATGGACCTCACCATTTTCAATGCGTTCACTGTTACCGTTGATGGTTATAAAAACAGGCGTAGTAATATTCTCATGACACGTGCCGATATCCCTTCTACCGTAGGATTGCAGGTAACGCCGCAGGCGAATACCGGTGAAGCGGCCAGCAGTGGTATTGATCTGGCACTTGATTATAAGAAATCTTATGGCACAGATGTGTGGATTCAGGCACGCGGTACATTTACCTATGCTACCAGCAAATTGCTTGTTAACGAAGAACCGGATTATGGCGCCGGCAAAGAATATCTTTCGGCGGTAGGTCATTCACTGAAACAGCGTTGGGGCTTCATTGCAGAGCGTTTGTTTGTAGATGATAAAGACGTAGCCAACTCACCGCGGCAGCTTGGCAACTATATGGCCGGCGATATTAAATACCGCGATGTTAGCGGCGATGGACAGATCACGACAGATGATATAGTGCCCATCGGATTGCCGGAATTCCCTGAAATATTATATGGATTTGGATTCTCTGCCGGTTATAAGGCATTTGATTTCAGTATGTTTTTCCAGGGATCTGCGCGTAGTTCCTTCTCTATAAATCCATCTGCGGTTTCTCCGTTTATTTCCGGTCCGGTGAATCCGTTAAACAGCAACGAGTACCTGTCCAGCGGCTACCAGAGCGGCTTACTGGATGTCATCGCAAAAGACCACTGGTCAGAAGACAACCGTAACTCCTATGCTTTCTGGCCCAGGCTCAGCAACACCTATGTAACAAATAATGTGCAATCGTCTACCTGGTGGTTGCAAAACGGATCTTTCCTACGTTTAAAAACCGTGGAGCTGGGATACAACTTCCCCCGTACACTCTTAAAGCGGGTGGGTATTTACAGCGGAAGACTTTATCTCAACGGTATGAACCTGCTCACGTTCAGCAAATTCAAACTATGGGATCCTGAAATGGGCGGTAATGGTCTTGGCTATCCCGTACAGCGTATTTACAACATTGGTGCGCTCATTGGATTTTAAACTTTCAACTGTATGATGATGATCAAACAACAATACAAAAATTTTATACGTGGCGTAATCGTACTGGGTTGTACTACTTTGCTGGCGCCGTCCTGCAAAAAGGCATTCCTGGACGTTACACCAGACAATATCGCCACCGTAGAACTGGCCTTCAATTCGGCTGCAGAAGCGGAGAAATATTTATTTACCTGTTATTCTTATCTGCCACAGGATGGCGAGGTACAGAACAACCCTGCGTATATGGGTGCGGATGAAATGTGGATGGAATATCCCACCGTGAGAATCAGCGATTATGTGTGGAATATAGGAAGAGGTAATCAGAATAAAGCGACTCCATACGTTAACACCTGGAGTGGCTTCGGTTCTTATTATCAGGCCATCCGGGATTGTAACGTTTTCCTGGAACATGTGGAAGACCCTACCGCCATACCGGATCTCCGTATTGACATGCGTATTCGCTGGACAGCAGAAGCGCAGTTTCTGAAAGCCTACTATCATTTTTTACTCCTGCGTCAATATGGCCCCATCGTTATCGTTGATAAAAACCTGGCGATAGACGCACCCATTGACCAGATGCGGGTAAAGCGCGTACCGGTAGATTCTGCCGTAAATTATATTGCGCAGTTGCTGGATTCTGCCACCATGAAATTACCAGATAGAATTCAAAACAATGCTACAGAGATGGGTCGTATTACCAGCGCGATTTCAAAAGCGGTAAAAGCTAAACTGCTGGTGATGGCTGCCAGTCCGTTGTTCAACGGCAACCCCGACTATGGCACTTTTAAAGACAAAGAGGGCACTCCTATGTTCAACGCTTCCTTCAGTGCCGCAAAATGGCAACGCGCCGCAGATGCGTGCAAGGAAGCCATAACAGCAGCGGAAGCCACCGGTATTAAACTCTACGAGTTTCCTTCTGCCTCAGAATTTAATCTTACAGACACCACGCGGATTCAGATGAGTTTGAGAGGCGCAGTATCAGAACCGCTGAATAGCGAAGTGATCTGGCCGCTCACCAATTCTCAGACCATTTCGCTACAAGCATTTGCCATGGGACATATCGATCCGGAACAGGCTACCAACACAGGTTCTATTGCTGTATTGGCGCCCACGCTCAAACTGGTGAATATGTTTTATACGCAAAATGGCGTACCCATTGGGGAAGACAAAACACTGAATTTTTCCAGTGCTACGCAACTGCGCACAGGTACTACCGCAGAAAAATATAACATCATCGAGAATTACCAGACTGCCAGGATCAATTTCGACCGCGAGCCCCGCTTTTACAGCTCCCTGGGGTTTGATGGAGGCGTATGGTATATGACCAACAGTCCCAGTAATTCTGATAACGACACCTGGACGCTGCAATGTAAAAAAGGACAATTCGGAAGTGGTTTAAATATCCCTGTTACCGGTTATTATCCTAAAAAACTGGTGAATCGTAAATTCATCTGGCAATCCAGCAACGCGGTATACATCGAGAACTACGCCTGGCCGGACATCCGCCTGGCAGATCTGTACCTGTTATATGCAGAAGCACTGAATGAAGCACAGGGTCCTACTGCTGAAGTACAGGAATACCTGAACCGGATTCGTGCCCGTGCAGGATTAAAGACGGTGGCCGCCTCCTGGACACAATACTCCAACAACCCCACCAAGTTCACCACCAAAGATGGGATGCGCGCTATCATTCACCAGGAAAGAGGCATAGAACTGGCTTTCGAAGGACAACGGTTCTGGGATCTCAGAAGATGGAAAGAAGCCGGTTTACAGTTAAATGGAAACGTACAGGGATGGGATACCAATCAATCCGATGCCAGCCTGTATTATAAGCCCATCACTTTTTATTCACAGCGGTTTGTGGTGCCGAGAGACTATTTCTGGCCAATTTCAGAAGCAGATATGCGTGTAAACCCCAACCTGGTACAAAATCCAGGCTGGTAACTTTTGGCAATTAAAATAATATCCGATGAACAAACATATAATCCAGCACATTTTTGCAACAACGTGCATGACTATACTCTTTTCTGCCTGCAAGCAGGATCTACTGCGCGCTCCTATAGAAAAGAGTAAGGGGGCTCCTGGTGAAGTGTCCCAGGTACAAATTGAGAATCGTAACGGATTTGCCAATATCATCTATCAATTTCCGGATAATCCGGACCTGGCTTACGTAAAAGCCGTATACGATGTAGGCAACGGAACCAAAAGGGAAGTAAAGGCGTCCTACTACACCAATCGTATGACCCTGGATGGCTTTGGTGATACGCTCACACACCAGGTACAATTGTATGCGGTCAATCGCGGAGAGGAAGCCTCTACGCCGGTAACGATTACCGTACAACCATTAGTAGCTCCTATTACCCTCACGTACAGAAACATGAAGGTAGTGGCCACCTTTGGCGGCATCAATATCCAGGCGGTTAATATATTCAGGTACCCGCTGGTCATCATGCCACTGTATGATTCTACCGGCAAAGGAGGCTATTCTCCACTGGATAATATCTACACGGAGGATTCGCTGATCAACCGGAATATCAGGGGACTGGATACAGTGCCCACAAAATTTGCCGTGAGTATACGGGATCGTTTTCTGAATCATACCGATACCATTTATGCTACGCTCAAACCCATCTTTGAACAGATGCTGGACCGCCTGAACTTCAGCGCGGTGCACTTACCCAATGATGCAAAGTTTGTGTATTCCACCAATCAAGAAATGATGTGGGATGGCCGTTCTGCCAGTCAGTGGCCATCTGCCTTCACCGATGAATCTGCCGGCGGTCCGGTATCCATTACCATTAATCTTGGTAAGGCAACCATCTTAAGCCGTTTCAAATTTTTCCCTTACATGGAAATTGGCAGCAACTACTATATCAGGGGTAATGTGCGGTTATTTGAGGTATATGGTTCCAACAATCCTGCGCCTGATGGTAGCTGGGGCAGCTGGACCAAGCTGCGCGACGGTGAGGTCATCAAACCTTCCGGCCAGCCTTACGGCACAGAAACCACCAGTGATCAGCAGGCGGCTGCCGCTGGATGGGAGTTTGATTTCCCTGCCGGCTTACCTGCCTACAAATACCTGCGGTTTAAGCTGCTGCGTACCTGGCAGGGACATTATGGTTTCTCTATTTCTCAAATGAAGATATGGGGCGCCTCTCTGTAAACTTAAATATCAACCACATGAAAAAATATTGCTTATATCTGTTCACGATCGCCGCTCTCGCCGGGTGTTCAAAGATGGATGATTACAAAAAATTCCAGCAGAGTGGCGAAATCCCTTATCCCGGTATCATGGATTCGGTAAAAGTTTTTGCCGGGAAAAACAGGGTGTTGGTGACAGGTCTTTTCACCTCAGATCCCAAAATTACCAAATACCGCCTTTTCTGGAATAGCCGCCAGGATTCGCTGGAAGTGCCTGTGGTTCGCAAAGGCTATGTAGACACTGCCAGCGCTGTTATCAGCAACCTGATAGAAGGTGCCATCAGTATTGAGGTCCGCACCTACGATGCTAAAAATAATATATCCATCCCCGTATTTGCGGTAGGAAACGTATATGGCGCACAATATGAAGACGGTGTGGGTAACCGCAGCGCCACCAGTACCTATGTTACCCGGGATGGTTTGGGGATAGACTGGGCGGCCGCTCCTGCCAACAGCATCTTCACGACCGTCCGATATACGACTACCGATGCCGGTATTAAGACGGTGGTGGTAAACAATGCAGAAGAGAGTACCGTACTGCCGGGTTATCGTTATGGCACAAAAATAACGGTCACTTCTGCCTATCGGCCGGAACCTAATGCAATTGATACGCTCCATGCATCAAAAGCCGATACGTTGATCAAAGAGAATGCGCTTTCCAGCTGGTATGTGAGCAGTGGCATGCGTACCAACTACACCGGTCCAAAGACCAACAACGTAGTGGCAGGTACCACTGTATTAAGTGGGGAGAAGGAAGCCGTAGAACTCAATGCCACGCAGGTGGAAGTTGACTACGCCAATCTTGCCGCCAATGCCTGGAAATACGTGCTGACCTATAACGGCACCACCCTATCGGTGGCCGCCAATACAACGATGCTGGCAGGAATTAAACCGGGTTCGTTCAAGGTGGTGAGTGCCACTTATGATAAGGCGACTGGTACCATCCATGTGATCACGGATTATACCAACACGGCCGGAGACGAGCGCGAAGTAGATGAAACCCTGACATTAGAATAGCCAACACCGATGCGTGTGCAAATATGTTGACTGGTTAACCCCATTATTCAGCAAAAATAAAAAACCAGGGCTGGCCTTTAGTGGCTGTTGCACAACTCTTGCCAAAAAGGCTCAATAACCTCTTACTTAATTTAGGTTAGAAGGTTATTGAGCCTTTTACTGTTAGTAAAAATGTTGTTGTTGTTACAGTGATAAG
>NZ_DATCVJ010000138.1:0-12531 GCF_036566945.1 Chitinophaga sp.
CTCTCAGGCCTACCTGGTAGCCGAAATTATCTTTGGCGCCGGTGTAGCTTACATAACCAGCGTTAATTTGTTCCTGGTAATGATAATTATTGGAGAGGGCAGAATCCAGGGTAAATACACCTGAAGGGTAGTTCTGTCCGTAGGTATTCGTGAAATTATCAAATTTGCGGGTGTTGCTGCGCAATCCCATTTCAATTTTTGATTTCTCCGTCAGTGGTCTTACATAATCCACTTGCGCAGTAAGATAAACGGTCTTTCCTTCGCCGCTGCCATAGCGTAATTCCGGCGTTTTAGGATCATAGATCGGTTTGCCGGACAAATCGAAGTACTGGAGTGAATAATTGGAGCTGTTGTCACCGGTAGCGTAGTTATAGGTGAAATCAGCCGTCAGTTCTTCGCCTTCTTTGGCAAAAGTATGCTTGTAACCCAGTTGTGTCGTGTAATTACGGAAACCGTTCAGTGTATTGTCGATACCGGTACCGTAGCGAACTTTCTGTTGTTGTGCATCCAGTTCATTGACGGTTTGATCGTTGTATTTATTAAAATTACCACCGGTAATATTCTCTGACACGGTAATGGTATTGCGGTTATCGATGAACCAATCAAATCCTATGCGGCCGGTCTGAAATTTACGGTAGAAGTCACCGTCTTCCAGTTGTTCCGTATAGGTAGTGGTATCGGCGCCTATGTTTTTTCTGAACAGGCGGCTGGTCATCGGCGACTTACGGTTACGCATGTTGTAATTGATGAAGAAATTAAATTTCTCCTGGCGCAGGTTGAAATCCACGCCGGCATTGGTACTGCCGAGGGAGGTGGCACCGCCGCTGATCACACCGTTGATACCTGCTTTCTTGTTTTTCTTCAGTACAATATTTAAAATACCACTCATACCTTCAGCATCATATTTAGCGGAAGGATTAGTTACTACTTCAATATTCTGAATGGCATCTGCCGGGATCTGGTCCAGGGTGAGGGTAGACGGGCGGCCATCGATAAAAATGGTGGGGGTACCATTACGAACGGTCACGTTGCCATCAATATCTACATTCACAGAAGGCACCTGTTTTAATACATCTGTGGCAGTACCACCAATGCTAGACAGGTTCTTATCTACATTAAATATTCGTTTGTCTATGGCCATGGTAAAAGCGGGTCTTTCGCCTACTACATTTACTGCCGCCAGTGATTTTACGTTTGCTTTCAGCTTTACATTGCCGATATCAATGCTGCCGGTTTTGGCAGATAGGAGCGCGGGTTTATAAATCGTTTCATATCCGATAAAATTAATCTTAAGGATATATTTGCTGAGCGCAATATTTTCGAAACGGAAATCTCCATTCGTTTTGGAGAGCATTCCTGTCTGAACAGATGAATCAGGACGGAGTAATGCTACAGATGCGTACTCAATAGGTTTACCGGTTTGTGCATCCAGCAGTTTACCATAAATAATACCGGTGCTGGCGGAGGTAGCTTTTCCTCCGGGTTGTTGCGCCATCACGGTAAAACAACATAACAATAGCCAGCCTGTAAATAACGATACAATTTTTCTCATAATAGCTTCCAACAATTTATAGCCCTGTAAAATTACTTTTTATGGATGAGGAAATGCCCGTTTTTGGGATGAAAGGTTGAATGGAATCCTTTACAGTCCGCTGTTTCAACTACAGGATTGAACAGAATTCTTTGTGGTGGCAGGTTAGGGAGAGATGCAGAAAAAACACCCCAAGTGTTAATTAGTGTTAAGCCCGGATTATATCCGGCATAATCGTATGGACGCCAACGCAAAGCATACGCTAAATTTTGTGGATAAAAAAGTGGGCATTACAAGTTTATCTTTTCCGTTGTAACGGAGAGCAACGTATCTTTACAGCCAGCTGTTGCGTTATTTTAATTTTTTTATATGCATAAGGATTACCGACCGGACTGGGATATTTATACGTGCCATATTGAAGAAAGTCCTGCAGTAATTGGCCTTGACCTTGATCTGAGACGATTTGCGCCATTAAAGGAAAAGCCGAATGCCATATATATAACAGTATATCTTAACAATCCACGTGAGGACGGATTCCCGCAGAACGATGAATTTGCCATCATGGGTGAAATTGAGGACAGTTTGGTAGAGCAGTTGCAAACCAAGCTGGATGCGCATTTTGTAGGCCGCACCTTTTCCAATGGTGTTCGTGATTTTTACTTCTATGCAGGTACCACGTTGCTGCATGATAAATTCATTGCAGATGCCATGATTGGTTTCCCTGACTACAGGTATGATTACGGTGTGAAGGAAGACAATAACTGGGAATTATATTTCGATTTTCTCTTTCCTGATGTATACGAGTTTCAACGGATACAAAACAGGAAAGTTTTACGTATGCTCCGGCAGCACGGGGATGCTTCTGAAAAAGAACGTCCGATCGAGCACTGGATACATTTCAGAACAGAAGAAGATAAGGTGGCGTACTGGGAACATATTAAAGAAAATGGCTTTACACTGGCCAGGGAAGATAAGACGGATAACCCGGAGTTTCCTTTTAAATTATGTATTTCCCGCCCCGACAAAGCCAGCGAATCTATTATTGATAGCGTGGTGATGAGCCTTTGGGAACTGGCACAACAAGTAAATGCAGAATACGATGGCTGGGAAACCAGTATTATGAAATAGCTTTTAGCGATTAGCTGTTAGCTTTTAGTAAATGCAGCAAAGAGGATGTCATGTCCATTACATTTGTTAAAAGCAAACAGCTAATCGCTGAAATCTAACGGCTAATAGCTAACAGCTAACAGCTATTTCTTCAGCATCCCTGCCAGCAAAGAAATGGCAAACAACACCAGGAAAATAAAGAAGAGAATCTTAGCAATAGCAGCCGCACTGGATGCAATACCCCCAAAACCAAATACGGCGGCAATAATAGCTACGATAAAAAAGATAAGTGCCCAACGTAACATAAGTAAGTGCTTTAAGGTGAACAATTAACACTTGTAACAAGTATACAAGTAAGTCGTTGAATGGTTGTACAATTATCATTCCGGCAAGTACAATATTTGTAGTAGTTGCAATTCCATTTTTTTTCAATATAATTGTTGCCTGCTGCTAGCCTTGATGAATTATTTCAAAATATGGCCTACAATAACTGTCTTTTGCTGGCTTGTTAGCCTGCATTGCCCTGCATTTGTACATGCAGAAGCCCTACAGTTACCGCATTCGGGAGATACTATCCCGCATAAAAATAGCGGCCTGTTTAAAAAAATTGGTGAATACCGCGACTCGATGCGCAACAAAGAGTATCGCCAAACGCTGATAAAACGCATTACAAAACAGGATGAACCCATACGTTCCAACGATAATGATAGTACGATCATTAAAAGTGAGGCATATTTTACCCCCTTTGCGGGCAAAGTGATCAGAAATATCTACTATAGAAAAGTTAAAGTTTTCGGTCCCCGCAACATCAATGATACTACCTTCTCTACCAGCATGAAATTAATCCACCTGGCTAACCGCCTGCATTATGACTCCAGAGAGTGGGTGATCAGGCAGTCGTTGTTTTTCCGGGAGAATCAAATGCTGGATCCGTTTGAGATGGCGGATAATGAACGTTACCTCCGTAACAGACCTTTTATCCAGGATGCCCGGTTGTACATTCGGAATATGGACGGCGATTCGCTGGATGTGGAAGTGGTAACAAAGGACCTCTTCGAATATGGCCTTGATCTCTCACAATTCAGCGTCAAAGATATCAGGGCCAGTGTGTCCAACAACGATTTGTTTGGGGCAGGGCAGGGCCTTAAAGTAGGGATGCAGTGGCGTTCGGATTATACGCCTACCTGGAATACAGAAGTACGCTATACGAAATATAATTTCCTCGGTTCTTTTATTGACATGACCGTAGGATATACTACGCTGAATAACTACGCACAGCTGGATACGAATTCGTTTGAAGGCGCCGTGTTTATTAACTTAAACAGACCGCTGTACCGTAATGCAGCGAAGCTGGTAGGAGGTTTCGCACTGTCGAAAAACTGGTCTATCAATATCAGGGGAGCGATACCAACAGAACAGGATAGTGTTTTCAGGGATTATAACTATACCGTCATTGATGGTTGGATTGGATATAATTTTATTAATCACTACAAACATGATGGCACCATCGGCAGTAAGCCCAACTTCGCCGTGTTAGCCAGGCACTATAATTTATCTTTCCAGCGAAAGCCGGATCAACTGAGGTATAAAGATGATCCCGTATACAACAACCATCGCCTTTACCTGCTGGAACTGCAGGCATACCGGATCGATTATTTTAAAGCACACTATTTCTTTGGCTTTGGTCGTACAGAGGATATTCCCCTGGGTTATAATATCAGCGGTACTGGTGGGTGGGAAAGCTGGAAGGGCCGCAGAAGGCTGTATACCGGCATGGAAGCACAGAAATTTTTTACCACCAGGCATTATGGACTTTTCAATGCCACGCTGGGACTGGGGACTTATTGGTTGAAATCGGCCACCGAAGACGCCGTAATACACGCCAGGCTGGAGTATTACAGTCGCCTGATCAATATCCGGAGTGCCCGCTTCCGGCAGTTTTTTGATGTAGATTACCTGGGCAGCCCTAATCCATTCTTTAACAAGCCGCTGAACATTAATATGGAATACGGCATATGGGGCTATAAAAATACCATCCTGAATGGTTTTCAGCGACTCAACCTGGGATCAGAAACCGTTTACTATAGTCCGCTTAAATTCTTAGGGTTTAAATTTAATTTCTTCACAGCCCTGCAGGCGTCTGTGATCACCAATAACAGCGACGACCTGTTGAAGAATCCTGTATATCTCGGTATTGGCGGTGGTTTCAGGGTAAAGAATGAAAACCTCTCTCTGAATACGATTAAAGTTTCCGGCTACTATTATCCGAATGCGCCGGATCCAATGAAGAAGCTGATGCTGGAAATCACTACCATCGTAGATTTCCGGTTCGATGTTTCTGCTTTGCGAGCGCCTACTGTCCTCAATTTCCGGTAACTCAAACTTCCGTATTTTTATAGCACTAAATTATTGGTCATGGAATGGAAGAATGAACTCACCCGCAAACTGGGTATCACTTATCCGTTGATACAGGCGCCGATGTTAGGCATTACTACTCCGGCGATGGTAGCTGCTGTTAGCAACAGCGGCGGTCTTGGGTCGTTGCCGGTAGGCGGTTTGCCGCCGGAAAAAGTAACAGCCCTGATCCGGGAGGTGAAAGGATTGACGCAACAACCGTTTGCCGTTAATCTGTTTACCTACGAACCGGCCTCCTGGCATGACCGTAAAGTTTTTGATGATATGCAGGAGTTCCTGCAATTCCTGTGCGGAGCCAATGGGCTGGCAGCACCACCGGTGAACTTTGATGAGGTCCCGTTTTATTCCTGGCGGTCGCAGCTGCCGGCGCTCATTGCCGCCGGGGTTAAGTATGTAAGTTTTACTTTCGGAATGCCGGATGCCGAAGGCTTTGCACTGCTGAAGGAACATAAAATATGGCTGATGGGAACCGCTACCAGTGTGGAGGAAGCCGTTGCACTGAAAGCTGCCGGCGCAGATGCCATCATTGCGCAGGGAATAGAAGCCGGTGGTCACCGGGGCTCCTTTTTGCCGGGAGAGCTACCAAAGATAGGCACCCTGGCGCTGGTGCCTTCTGTTATTGATCGTGTACGCATTCCCGTTATTGCCGCCGGAGGTATTATGGACGGCAGGGGCGTGGCTGCGGCGAAAATGCTGGGAGCTGCTGCTGTACAAACCGGCAGCATTTACCTGCGTGCCAACGAAAGTGCCGCCACACCAGCACACAAGGCTGCTTTGGCTGGTATAACGGATACGGATACACTCCTTACACGTGCTTTTTCCGGTCGCTGGGCCAGAGGCGTTCGGAATACACTGATCACAGAAGTGGAAGCTTCCGGTTTGCCGATCAGTGGCTATCCCTATCAGGACGCACTTACCCAACCCATTCGTAAAGTGGCCAGGGAACTGGATAATCCGGCGTTTATCAATATGTGGGCAGGACAGGCAGCTGGTAAAGCCAGGGCCTGGAGTACGGCAGATATTTTTGCTGAACTGGTGAGGGAAACAGCTTTGTTGTTGCCTTAGTAATAGATACGTTTAAAAATGCCGGGATAATCTTTCACAATACTGTTTTCATCAAACGGAAGCGCTGCGGTGAAATCAGTCGTTACATTATCATATTGATATTCGTGCGTCCCCAGGCGGGTATAGCGTTGTTGTACTTTCTGCAATTCAAATTCCGGGAGCCTGATATAAAGAATATCCAGCAGCTTACTTTCGTTCTCCTCAAACGGCAGCCGCTTTACCGGTAAAGTATTGGTAAAGGGGGTGAGCGAAATATCAATATCAATACAGTTATCAAAAGCATCAATATGGTTATTGTCTTTATCAAACCAATGACCATGCAAATCTGATGTAAGTCGCAACTCTGTTGGTGATAAGCCGTTTTGCCGGATGTAAAATGAGGAGACCTGCCAGGTGGGCGTAATCGCTATTTCATAGTGAATACAAAATGGTTGTTCTTCAGCTACCCCATTGATACAGCCGGTTGCCAGCTTGCCCTGAGCATTGTCCTGCAGCGTGAAATATTCGGTAGCAGGCCATTTAACCGCCTGCCATATGATGGGTTGCATGCGCTAGTTTTTTATATTCGAAGATTTTATTTTAATGATCACCAGTTTGGAAGTGGGGGTATTACTTTTATCCGCCACACTGTCAACAGGTACCAACACATTTGTTTCCGGAAAATAAGTAGCGGTACATTTTTCCGGTATATGAAAGGATACAATAATGAAGCCATAAGCTACACGCTCCGTTTGCCCGTGATAGTTATACAAATCCACTATATCTCCGGGGTGAAAACCTGCCGCCGCGATATCCGCAGGATTCATGAATATGACCCTTCTTTCATGGTATACACCCCGGTAGCGGTCATCTAAACCGTAGATCGTGGTATTAAACTGGTCGTGGCTACGGATGGTCATCATCATGTATTCATCGATGGCCAAGGGGGTAGTGGAAACGGCAGCCACGTTAAAATTGGCTTTTCCGGTATTGGTATTGAATTGCCCTTTGCGGGCGCCATTTGGCAGATAGAAACCGCCGGGATGTCTTACTCTTTTATTGTAATCATCGAAGCCGGGAATCACTTTTTCAATGGCGTCACGAATGGCATCGTAGTGGAGTGCATAGGATTTCCAGGGCACACGTGATGTTGCGCCAAACAAGGCAGTAGCCAGTTCACATACAATCACAGGTTCACTTTTTAAGTCGGAAGATACCGGCTGCAGATTACCTTTAGACATTTGTATAACGCCCATGGAGTTTTCGCAGGTAACAAACTGTTGCTCATTTTGCTGCATATCTTTATCGCTGCGTCCCAGGCAGGGGAGTATGAGCGCTTCTTTGCCATGTACAACATGGCTGCGGTTTAATTTCGTAGATACGTGTACGGTAAGGTCACAGTTGCGCAGTGCCTGCGCCGTATATAGCGTGTCCGGTGTGGCAGAAAGGAAATTGCCTCCCATAGCGATGAACACTTTGGCGTCTCCGCGATGCATGGCATTAATGGCTTTGACCACATCGTAGCCATGTTCCTGTGGCGGCTGAAAACCGTATACTGTTTTGATCTTATCCAGCAAAGCAGTGGAGGGTTGTTCGTAAATGCCCATGGTTCTGTCGCCCTGAACATTGCTATGTCCACGCACGGGGCAGGTGCCGGCGCCGGGCTTTCCTATACTGCCTTTCAGCAGGAGCAGGTTCACCACTTCCCGGATCGTATCTACCGCATTTT
The DNA here is from genome assembly GCF_036566945.1 of Chitinophaga sp. GTDB lineage: Bacteria > Bacteroidota > Bacteroidia > Chitinophagales > Chitinophagaceae > Chitinophaga. Next base: position 7,827 of record NZ_DATCVJ010000138.1, read on the forward strand.
TATGTTGTGTGAGGCCCATTGCCCAGCAGGCAATGATTTTCTTTTTATGGAAAAGCGCCTGCGCGGCTTGTTGTATTAATTCCGGTTCCACACCAGTGTCGGCGATGAGCTGCGATAGTTGTTGTGTTTTCAGATGCGCGATATAGGCATCGTATCCCTGTGTATTGGCCTCAATAAACGGACGATCAAATACGGTGCCCGGTGCGCGTTCTTCCTGCTGTAATAGTAGCAGCGACAGGGCTTTCAGCAGGGCCATGTCACCATTTATTTTTACCTGCAGGAAAATATCTGTCAGCTGCGTTTTTATATTTAAAACGCCTTTGGCGGTTTGTGGATTTAAAAAGTTCAGCAGGCCGGTTTCCCTTAACGGATTCACGGAAATGATGGTAGCGCCGTTTGCTTTGGCTTTCTGTAATGCCGTGAGCATGCGGGGATGATTGGTACCCGGGTTTTGCCCGAGGATAATGATCACCTCTGCTTCGTGGATATCTTCCAGGGTAACAGATCCTTTGCCTATTCCCAGCGATTCACCCAGGGCGACACCGCTGGATTCGTGGCACATGTTGGAACAGTCGGGGAGGTTATTGGTACCGTATTCCCTGACCATGAGCTGATAAAGGAAGGCTGCTTCATTACTGGTTCTCCCGGAGGTATAAAAAACGGCTTCATTTGGAGAGGCCAGTTGCTGAAGATGCCGGGCAATCAGCTGGTAGGCATTTTCCCAGGAGATGGGTGCATAATGCGTAGCATCCGGCGCCAGGTACATTGGCTGGGCGATCCGGCCTTTTTTGCCGATCTCATAGTCCGTTAATGCTCCCAGTTCAGCGATGCTATGTTGTAAGAAAAAGTCGGGCAGTAGTTTTTTAGTGGTAGCTTCCTCGGCTACTGCTTTGGCGCCGTTCTCACAGTATTCTGCAATACCGGATCTTTCATCATCCGGATCAGGCCATGCGCAGCCGGGGCAGTCAAAGCCATCTTTCTGATTCAGTTCCAGCAAGGCTTTCATGCCACGGAATGCATTCATTTCCTCCAGGATATGCCGCATGCTGGATATAACAGCAGGAATGCCTGCCGCCACTGTTTTGGGAGGTCCGAGTTTAATACCGGTAAACCTGACCGGATTTTCTGCACTATCCATGATGGGTAACTTTTGATTTGAAATCAATTCTCTCCGGAGCACTATAAATATTAAATCGTTGTTCTTTTAAGAAGCCGAGTAAAGTGATATGCCATGCATCCGCCATTTTAACCGCCATGCTGGAAGGGGCGCCTATGGCTGCTATTACAGGAATGTTCGCCATGGCTGCTTTTTGAATCAGCTCAAATCCCGCGCGCCCGCTCAATAGCAGCAGGTGATTTTTTAACGGCATTAACTGTTGTGCCATGGCGGCGCCAATAATTTTGTCTACCGCATTATGACGGCCAATGTCTTCCCGCAGTATCAACAGCCTGCCGTTGGCGTCAAAGAGCGCGGCAGCATGCAATCCGCCGGTGGTATCAAATAACGCCTGTTCATTGCGCAACATCGCAGGCAATCCGAATAGATGATCTGCAGAAAAACGGATATCGTTGTCATTAACGGAAACGGCTGTATGAATGGAGGAGATCTCCGTTTTGCCACAAACACCACAGGCGGCGGTAGCGGTAAAATTGCGGGCAGTATTGCCTAATTGTGCCACTGCGCCGGGTTTCAGGTGTACGGTAGCAATTTGGCCTTCCTTATCTTCCGACAAAATTATTTCCTGTATAGCATCCTGACCGGAAATGACACCTTCTGTAAACAGGAAGCCGGCAGCCAGTTCCATATCTTCACCGGGCGTACGCATGGTAACGGATATGTTCTGTTGCCGGCGGTTATGAGAAGGCCCATGCACCAGTCTTATTTCGAGCGGTTCTTCTGTAGCGAGGATATCACTGGTGTCAGTGATACTATCTGCGGCTACTTTTCTAACGCGGGTATGAACAATTGCATTTGTCATACTCAAAATTACACTTTCACTACCATCTTACCACTGTTCTTACCGGAAAATAATCCTAATAATGCGGTCGGTAACTGGTCAAATCCTTCCACTACTGTTTCGGTATATTTTATCTTGCCGGCCTTGATCCATTCTGATAATTGTTTCACCCCTTCTCCGAAGCGGGTGGCATAATTACCAATAATGAAGCCCTGCATCAATATGCTGCGGGTGACCATGAAGGGTTGGATGCGTGGTCCTATTGGTACTTCTGTGGCGTTGTACAATGCAATCTGCCCGCATAATGGTACGCGTGCAAAGAAGTTGAGGTGTCTGATAACGGCATCTGAAATTTCACCGCCTACGTTATCAAAGTAAATATCTACCCCGTTGGGGCAGGCGGCAGCCAGGGCGCCGTCCATGTCCGCGTTGCCTTTATAGTCAATGGCGGCGTCAAAACCGAAGGTATCGGTGAGCAGCTTTATTTTTTCTGCACCGCCGGCAATACCTACTGCGCGGCATCCCATTATTTTAGCTATTTGTCCTACCACGATGCCTACCGCACCTGCTGCGCCGGATACCACCACCGTTTCACCTGCTTTGGGTTTGCCTATATCCACCATGCCGAAGTAGGCAGTCAGGCCCGGTACGCCCAGTAGTCCGAGGTAGTAGGTAAGCGGAATGCTGTTATCAATTTTCCGGAGATGATTACCGGGGAAGATGGCCGCAGTTGCCCAGGGCAAAAAAGGACGTGGCCCGCTACTCATCACCGTTTCGCCGGCTTTGAATTGATCGTCTTTGCTATCTACCACTTCTGCTACGCCGCCACTTTCAATGGGTTGGCCCACCTGGAACGGAGGAATATAAGACTTGCTGTCGTTCATACGGCCACGCATATACGGATCTACAGAAAAGTAAAGGGGTTTTACCAATACTTCACCCGGCATGAGTTCCGGCAGCGTAGTTTCTACTGTCTGGAAATTGGCAGCTTCGGGTAATCCTTTGGGACGGGCGGCGAACAGGATCTGTTTTATTTTCATACACAGTGGTATTTAGTAGTAAAGAAAGGCAATGAATAATTAACAGGCAGAAAATGCTTTTGTTTAGGGGAGGGGAAAAGTGGGTGGATACCTGCGAAAAATGTACATTCGGGGTGAGAAACTTCACCACTTAAATTTAAAATCTACTTATGCGTCTTGATGATGAAGAAATGAGCGACAACGTCGAGAAACGTACCGGTGGCGGCATGCGCAACATTGGTATTGGCGGCGGTATTGGCGGCATTATCATTATAGTGCTGGCGATGCTCTTTAAACAGGACCCACAACAGGTAATGCAGGCGGTACAGCAGGTGCAGGGCTCCGGAGAGGGGCAGGGCGAAACTGCTCAGAAGCTTACCAAAGAAAATGCGACACCGTTTGAGGTCATGGCCGCAAAAGTACTGAACAGTACAGACCGGGTGTGGAAACAAACGTTCCAGCAGCAGAACAAGACCTATGAAACGCCCCGGATGGTTTCTTTTCAAAAAGGTACAGAATCGGGTTGCGGTTTCGCGGAATCGGCCATGGGACCGTTTTATTGCCCCGCAGATCACAGGGTATACCTGGATGTTTCCTTTTTTGACGAGCTGGAACAGCAATTCGGCGTGAAGGGCGACTTTGCCAAAGCATATGTGATCGCACATGAGGTAGGACATCACGTGCAAAATCTGTTGGGTATCAGTGGCAAGATGCAGGCGATGCGTTCCCGCCTGAGCGAGAAGGAATACAATAAACTATCGGTGATGCTGGAATTGCAGGCCGATTTCCTCGCCGGGGTTTGGGCTTACCGGGCTAACCAGATCAAGCCTTTCCTGGATCCGGGCGATATTGAGTCCGGTTTGAATGCTGCCAGTGCCGTAGGCGACGACCGCCTGCAACAGGCAAGCACCGGGCAGGTAGTACCGGATGCCTTTACACACGGAACTTCTGCACAGCGGATGTTCTGGTTTAAAAAAGGTTTTGAATCCGGGGATGTTTCCCAAGGGGATACGGGTATTGGGTTGGGTTCGTGGTAGCGTAAAGCGTAAAGCATAAAGCAGAAGGCAAAAAGCTATTGAAGCGAATGATCTAAGCGAGTATTATTTTCCGCTCTGGTCATTCGCTTCAATAGCTTTATGCTTTGCGCCTTCTGCTTCCCCAAAAGTAGCTTTTTGCATTATGCCTTCTGCTTTATGCTCAGTGTTTCCAGCGCCTGCTCAATCATTTTTGGATCGCCGGTATATTTCCCGCTCACATCAGATAACTTAACCACCGGCGTCCATCTGGGCGCATCTTCCGGCAGGGCTTCATACATTTTGATCACAATATTGAGGGCGGTTAATCCCACGTCATTGGTGAAATTAGTACCAATGCCAAAGGACATCCCTATTTTGCCCCGGCAGTAGCCGGCAATGGTAGCTACCTTTTCGTCATCCAGTCCGTCGGAGAAAATAATGGTTTTGGTGAGCGGATCCACGCCCTTGCCTTTATAGTGCATGATGGTACGATCGGCAAACAGGATCGGATCTCCACTGTCGTGACGTACCCCATCAAATAGTTTCGCGAATTTTTTATCGAACTGCTCAAAAAATACCGGCGTGGTATAGGTGTCAGATAAGGCAATACCCAGGTCGCCGCGGTATACCTGTACCCAATTCTCCAGTCCGAGCATATTGGCCATTTTAAAGCCGTATTTGGCCGCATGGAACATGAACCATTCGTGTGCAT
>NZ_DATCVJ010000139.1:0-1776 GCF_036566945.1 Chitinophaga sp.
CTGCGTACGTATGAATCGGCTGTAAAAACCGGGGTATTTGATGATGTAATGGTGGTGACAGACAGTGAATTGATCTACAATGAAATTGTAAACAATGGCGGGAAGGCAGTCATGAGCAAAAAGGAGCATGAATGCGGTACCGATCGTATAGCCGAAGCCGTTGTAGACATGGACGTGGATATTGTAGTGAATGTGCAGGGAGATGAACCATTTACCCAAAAAGATCCGCTGGAAAAACTACTGAAGGTATTTGAAGGAGAAGAAGGGAAGAAGGTACAGGTGGCATCACTGATGCAGGAACTGAAAGATACCGCTTCCATAGAAGATCCTAACTACGTGAAAGTGGCGGTAGACAAGAACTCCAACGCATTATTCTTTTCCCGTTCCGTTATTCCTTATCCACGTAATAAAGACATTAAGACGGTATACTACGAACATATCGGGATTTATGCTTTCCGTAAGCAAACGTTGCTGGATTTTACACAAATGGAAGTAACGCCACTGGAAGCAGCAGAAAAAATTGAATGTTTACGTTACCTGGAAAATGGCATCCCTATGAAAATGGTGGTGACTTCCTACATGGGCGTGGAAATCGATACACCGGAAGATCTGGAGAAGGCATCAAAACTTTTATAACATCTAACTAACAGGGATATATGAAATTCAGGAATTTTAAAATGGTGGACTACGTAGTTTACGGCAGCGGATGTTTTGATCAGCTGGGCGAAATACTGGCTCCCCGGCGCGTAGGTGATGCTCCCATGATATTTTTCGTGGATGAGTATTTCCAGGATAAAAAGGATTTTTTAGCCCGTATACCTTTGCAGGGCAAAGATAAAATAGTAGTAATAGACGTTACCGATGAGCCTAAAACCAAAACGGTAGATAAAATCCGTGATGAGCTGCAGGCAGAATTCGGCACCGTATCCGGTATTATTGGTATTGGTGGCGGATCAGTAATGGATATGGCTAAAGCCGTGTCATTAATGATGACCAACGTAGGTTCCTCTGCCGACTATCAGGGCTGGGACCTGGTAAAGGTAGCCGGTGTGTATAAAGTGGGTATTCCTACTATTTCCGGTACCGGTGCAGAAGTAAGCCGTACCTGTGTGTTAACCGGCCCTACCCGCAAACTGGGTATGAACTCCGATTTCACGCCGTTTGATCAGATCGTACTCGATCCTTCGCTGACGAAGACTGTGGAGGCCAATCAGCGTTTTTATACCGCTATGGACTGCTTCATTCACTGTGTAGAATCGCTGCAGGGTACTTATCTGAACGCATTCAGTCAGTCATACGGAGAAAAAGCACAGGAAATGTGTGAAGAAATTTTCCTGCAGAAGGAAAAGTGGGATGATGATGCAGATGAGAAGCTGATGATGGCGTCGTATGCTGGTGGAATGAGCATTGCTTATTCCCAGGTAGGTGTGGCACATGCTGTGAGCTATGGATTGGCGTACCTGCTGGGTACCAAACATGGTATCGGTAACTGTATTGTATTTGACAAGCTGGAAGAGTTTTACCCTGAAGGCGTGGCCAAGTTCAAGGAAATGGTGAAGAAGCACAACATCGATATTCCGCAGGGTATTACCAAAGGGTTGACGGATGAGCAGTTTGATACGATGATCAATGTATCACTGGGCATGGCGCCTTTGTGGGAAAATGCACTGGGTAAGGACTGGAAAGAGATCATGACCCGCGAAAGACTGCGTAAGTTGTACGAGCGCTTATAGTGGAGGTTGTCTTACTCAGGATTATACTGATTGTACTGATTTT
>NZ_DATCVJ010000140.1:0-6245 GCF_036566945.1 Chitinophaga sp.
TATTTCGGTGGGATGGAATATTATGAAGCCGCCATGGTAAATCCTTATACCGGAAAAGTAACCGGCATCATTGACTATAAGTATAATTTCTTCTCCATCATAAAATCGATTCACTGGAGTTTATTACTGAATACACCTTACGGGCAGCCGATTGTGGGCTGGAGTGTGTTCATTTTTGTACTCCTGCTGATTACCGGATTGATCATGTGGTGGCCTGAAAAGTGGAGCAAAGGGACTCGTGATAAGAGTTTTAAAGTGAAGTGGAACGCCAGTTTTAAAAGGGTGAACTATGACCTGCATAATGTACTGGGTTTCTATGCCCTGATTTTCGCATTGGTGCTGGCGTTAACAGGTATGGTATGGGCATTTACCTGGTTTCAGACCACCGTATATGTAGTGGCTTCCGGCAGCACCACACCGCCCGACAGATCGTTGCACGAGTCTGTAAAGGGAACAGCTTCGCTGACCGGCAATCCGCTGGATATAGCGTTTGAAAAAGCGATACCGCTGTTGAAAGGCGCCAGCCGCATTTTCATATATCCTGCCAGTGGCGAAAAAGGAGTGAACGTAATCGGGGGCTATAAAGGAAAAGAAACTTACTACGGAGCAGATGAATTGCAGTTTGATCAATACAGCGCAAAACTACTGGGCAGACGCAATGACACGCATAAGAATGCGGGCGAGCGGTTAATAGAAATGAACTACGATATTCATGTAGGCGCCATTGGCGGAATAGCCGGAAAGATCCTGGCATTTATCATCAGTTTAATCTGTGCTTCCTTACCCGTAACGGGTTTCTTGGTATGGTGGGGTAAGCAGAAAAAGTCTAAAAAGAAGTCATTAGTCATTCGGGAAGTAGCTACAACGAACACAATGTAAATAAAAAGTGTTACTAATTTTTCTCTTGAAATGCTTTACAGATCTGTGTTCCAGTAAGTTGATGCATATATCCGTGCAAAAATTTTTCAGAAAAGTTTGAAAAAAAATTTTGTGTTTTCATGCCGTTTCCTATCTTTGCAATCCCAACGAAAACGCCACGGGGCAAAGCAAACGAAAGAATGCACGTCGAAGGGAAGAGTTCTTAAAATAACGAAGTTTTTAATACCCGCGAAAGTAGCTCATTTGGTAGAGCACGACCTTGCCAAGGTCGGGGTGGCCGGTTCGAGCCCGGTCTTTCGCTCTATATACCTGTTGGGATAGCAGGTACGCAAAAAGCTGTTTCTTCGGAAACAGTATCATATGCGGAGTCAACCATCCCGAAGTTCTTAATACATCTGCGAAAGTAGCTCATTTGGTAGAGCACGACCTTGCCAAGGTCGGGGTGGCCGGTTCGAGCCCGGTCTTTCGCTCTTTAAGCCTGACTGATTATTTCAGTCAGGCTTTTTTTATGCCGGTATGCGATTTTTTGTCTTTGTCCAGGATTATACTGATGTTGATGATTTTCCGGATTTTTTTTCCGGATTAAAAAGATAAGGGAAGATATTAGCGGATAAAATTCGCTAATATCTTCCCTCATCTTTTTAATCTTATAAAATCAAAAAAGTAAAAATCCGGAAAATCATCAACATCAGTATAATCTTGGACAAAGACAAAAAATCGCGTTAATAGTCCCCACTGGCGCCGCCACCACCGCCGGTTCCACCACCAAAATCCATATTTTGAGCCGGTGCGGGCGCTCCCGGTACATAGGTTTGAGCAATGATCAGCGATTCCAGTTTCAGTTTATCGGCCAGAGAAGGCTCATCGGTTTCTACGTAGGTGAAACCCTGACGGGGCACCTGCAGATAGCGTATCAGCGCCCAGGCGCCAAAAGTTAATACCAGTCCACCTGTTACCATCGCTGTTTCCAGCGGCATTACACTGTGATAGTACCGGATGGTAAATACAATGGCGGCCAGCAGGATCATGCCGGTACGTAACAGAATCGCATCTTTTTTACGAATACCCAGGTAGAGGTATACCAATGGGATAACAACAGTATAGATCCAGAAGAAAAATGCGCCGGGGATAGACTCTCCATCCTTTAGCTGCAGGTCAAACATTTCGTTGCTGATTTCTCTGACAACAAAGTAATTGCCCACCAGGTAAAGGGTGAGTAAGGCCAGTACCGATACCACCGTCAAACAATGATCGTAGTGCCGGAAAGCACGTTGACTCATCCATCGTCTTACTATAAAATAAATGGCCACAGAAAGGACCATTACCATAAAAGGCAGGATGGTTTTAGCAACCGGCCCCAGTTCGATCAAAAGGCTGAAAATAAGTCCCAGAAACGCGAGGAATGCCGTTCCTGCCATTACCATATCAGCAAAGCGTAGGGTGGCCAGCAACGTTACTACAAAAGTAACCAGGCACCAGTGCGTCATGGTAACGTGGTCAATGTTATCGTATAGCACCAGACTACTGATCCACAGCAATACAGTACCCCATAACAACGCATCATCTACACCAGCGCGGAATAATTTCTTTTCCCGTATGAATAATTCCAGCGCCACGTAACAGGCCAGTCCTGCGAAAATACAAAGCCCCGCAAATCCTTTTTCGCTGTGTAGCGTATCGGCCAACATTAACGCGAGCAATCCCAGCGAAAAGCAAACGATAACAACGGTGAGTATAAACAGGCCAATTTTGATAATCGGATTAGGCGTATAAAAATTTACCCGATGTGCCGCTTCAATGGCTTTATACGTAGTCACATCAATACAATCCTTGCGCAGCGCTATTTCCGCTTCTTCTTTTATTTCCAGGTTGTCAAGTGTATCGGAATTATACGCGAGCATTTTTAATTTTTTTGTTGAGGTTAATCAATAACAAAATAACAGCGATGGCAGAGCCGATCATATAGAAAAATCCGAGGTAAACAGCGCCGATATCCGACATGATGACAAGCAATCGAAACACCACAATACTGAAGGCGAGGTAGCCGTATAATACGGCCAGCAACACAAAGTAGAAAGAATGTTCCCGGAAAGCCTGCAGGAAGATGTAAGTGCCAATGGCTGCCATAAAGAGGAACCAAAGAAAATAGGTAGCATCAAACACACACATGCCGGCAATACAGGCAATGAAAATAATGTGCGTGCCGAAGTTCTGGTAGGTAAATGCAAAATGTTTTTTCAGATTTTTTTTGGTAGATATCATCGCCAGCGATAACAGGATGGCGCCTAACAATACGCCGGTATAAATAATGCTGCCGCTGCTGAAATCATTGGCAGAAAACAGTTGCAACGGTGTGGCAGCGATGCCCATCCAGGCCGCAAGGTTGGTGATGGCCATAGAAAGTACGCCCAGATGATCGAAATAATAAGCGCTGATGCTGAGCGCTGCCAATGGAATAAAAGTAGCCAGACCGTATGCCGTACCGAACGCGGTATATTGAAACTGGAGGTATCCGATAAATGTAACGAACGTAAGACAACCTAACAGTAACGCATAATCGAAAAAGGTATTGGGCGCTTTTACCTGCTCCCAGGAAAACGGTGGTTTTTGCCGGATACAATAGCTGAAACAACCTGCACAGATCACGCCGATGATCAGCAGGATTACCTGGTGGCCGATGGTGTCTATATTTTTATAGATGAGTATACCTAACCCTCCGCTCAGCAGCAACACGCCAAGGTATAAGAGCGTTTTAATTTCCCAGTGAAGCGAAAATAAGCGGTTGGCTTCAGCTGTTTTTACGGATGCTAGGGAGTCGTCATTGATCAACCCTTCTTTTTGGAGTTTTTCAAATACTTTTACGTTCATAAAGGGAGTTAAAGAACTGGAAATTAACAGTCATTATAGCCTGCAATATACAATATCAACGTGCAATTGTATATATTGGATGTTTTGCCGGCAAGATGATTTAAAAACAGGAACTATGAAATTATACCAACCGGTGTTATTATCGCAATTAACAAGTGAGCTGGGCGAAGGCGCCTGCTGGTGGCCGGAAAGAAAGAGCTGGTGCTGGGTAGATATACTCGGGCATATCATTCATATGCGGCATGAAAACGGGCAACAGCAAGCTTTTGAGGTAGGTACATATGTAACTACGCTCGTGCCGGTAGCAGGACAAAATATGCTGATCGCCGGATTGAAAGACGGTGTCGCTTTTTTTTCACCGGAGCAGGGAATGGGTAAATTATTGGCAGTATTGGACGAGCGGGATCAGATGCGGTGCAACGATGGTAAGTGCGATCCGGTGGGGAGATTATGGATCGGCACCATGCAGATGCCGGCAGAAGAAGGCACTGGCAAGCTGTATTGTATTACCGGGAAAGCGTCGCCGGTAGTGAAGTTGAGCGGAGTAACCATTTCCAATGGACTGGTGTGGAAAGGTGATAAAATGTACTATAACGATACACATACAGGTACAGTACAGGAATTCAGCTATGACGAAGAAACGGGTGCCATTGCCTTTACGCGGGTGGCCATTCGTATTCCTGCTGCGCTGGGATGGCCGGATGGAATGGCGATGGATAGTAATGGGATGTTATGGATTGCACAGTGGGGTGGTGCAGGTGTATATTGCTGGAATCCTGAAACGGGGGAGTTGTTGGGTAAAGTAGAAGTGCCGGCGCCGCATGTTTCTTCCTGTGCTTTTGGAGGAGCGGACATGGATGAAATGCTGATTACGACGGCCCGGGAGCATATGACAGCGGAGCAAATAGCGGAATATCCCCTTAGTGGTAGTGTGTTTCACGTAAGACTTCCCGTTAAAGGCTTACCTGCCAACTACTTTAAGTATTAATTATTTTTACATATTAATGTTTCACGGTTTTCTGCTAAAATATTAGTATATTTGCGGACGGAATGAGCTTTTTCAGGGTATTTTAATACCAATCATGCTATCTTATATCAACTTCCCTTTTGCATAAGATACTTCCCTTTAGTATGCTACCGCTAGAAACATCGTGTAAAAAATAATTATGATCATGAAGGATTTTAAAATTATTGACAACAAGGAAGCCAGGCAGTTTGAAGCGCACATCGCTGGACAAATGGCTAAAGTAATTTACGAAAGAAATGGAAGCCGTATTTTCCTGACTGGTGCAGAAGTGCCTCCGGTATTGGAAAAGCAGGGTGTATTACCAATGATGCTGGGAAAAGTAATGGAGGAGATTTCTGCACAGAATATCCGTATGGTACCTTCCAGCAAAAAAGTGGCAGAATTTGTACGTAGCAATCCGCAGTGGAAAACATTGCTGGCGCACGGCTTACACATATAGTTCTTTACAAGTTACATTTGACATTTAGTTATTTAATTATTTGCCGGCAATAAACATTTGCAGAATATTAGAATGGCGGAAGAGACGTCAAACATTTATACCAGTCAAATAACTAAATAACTAAATACCCAAATGCCCTCTTATTTGATGCCCATCTTCACTTTCACAGCTGGCATCAGATCGTCGGCTTCTGCGGATACCAATACCGCATCTCTGGAGTTATCAATCACCAGCGTATAGCCTTTTTCGTTAGCCACCGCCTTTAAAATCTTTTTAGCTTTATCTAATATAGGTGTTAGTAATTCCTGTTCTTTGGAGGACATGGTTTGTTCCGTCATTTGCCGGTAGCGTTGTATATTTGCCTGAGCGGATTTTAATTCCGCACTCTTTACTTCTACCATAGCTGGACTCATGGTGCCTACGCTATCCAATTCTTTTACTTTTTTTGTGTATTCTTCTACCAGTTGTTGCCCTTCCTGGTTTAGTTTTTCCTGCAAGGCATTCAGGGTGTCATTTGCCAGTTTACTCTCCGGCATGAAACCAATCATTTGTTGAAAATTTATATAGCCCGTTTTAGACTGGGCGAAGAGGACCGTACTTCCAAACAGTAGCAGGCAAAGTGTACAGATAAATTTCATCGGGATAATTTTTACAATATTAATAGTCCAGTTGTGAAATATTCTTTAACATGAATATAATGTAATGTTAAAGTGACTGGAAAAGTTAACGTGTTCTCTTAAGCTGTAACATTTCCTTTTTCATAGCCCCTACAGTTGCTTTTTTATGCTGTTGAGAGATAGATACCTGATTATTAGCCTTTCATATAAAAACCTTAATGATGTTTCATATTCAACAGATAATCAATAAGATGTAAGGTTTTAGGACTGTTTTGAGTCCAAAAAGATGTTTCCACAAATAATTTTGCCCCCGGGCGTAGGGGTGAAACGTGATGAGCGTGTCGTATAATAAATCAGTTCAATTGGCAGAAGGAATTATATTTGACGTTAGATATCAAACCCTAAGCATGGAATT
>NZ_DATCVJ010000141.1:0-2581 GCF_036566945.1 Chitinophaga sp.
AAAGCGATGTTTGGTGCGGAAAAAATCAATGTTACCGAAAACCGCGCCGTACTGCATACGGCTTTACGTAACACCTCAGACAAACCTGTTTTCCTGGATGGCCGCGATGTAATGCCGGATGTAAAAGCAGTACTGAATAAAATGGATCACATCTGCCGGCAAATACATTCCGGTGAATGGAAAGGATATACGGGTAAGCCTATACGTTATATTGTAAACATCGGTATTGGTGGTTCCGACCTGGGTCCGGTAATGGTGACGGAAGCGCTGAAGCCTTACTGGAAGCCAAACATACAGACTTACTTCGTTTCCAACGTAGATGGCACCCACATTGCTGAAACGCTGAAGAAAATAACGCCGGATGAAACCCTGTTTCTGATTGCCTCTAAAACCTTTACCACACAGGAAACCATGACCAACGCACATACTGCGCGCAATTGGTTCCTGGAACATGCCAAAGACGAAAAGTTTGTAGCCAAACATTTTGCGGCATTGTCTACCAACGAAAAAGCGGTCACTGCTTTTGGTATTGACCCTACCAACATGTTTGAATTCTGGGATTGGGTAGGTGGCCGTTATTCCCTGTGGTCCGCTATTGGCTTATCTATAGCACTGACTATCGGTTTCGATAACTTCATACAGTTACTGGATGGTGCGCATGCGGCAGATAATCATTTCTCCGAAACGCCACTGGAACAAAACATCCCCGCTATCATGGCGCTGATCGGCATCTGGTATGGCAACTTCTTTGGCAGTGCAACAGAAGCCATCCTTCCATACGACCAATACATGCACCGCTTTGCGGCGTATTTTCAACAGGGAAATATGGAAAGCAATGGTAAGTCGGCAGATCGTACCCGCCACAACGTTAGTTACCAAACCGGCCCGATTGTATGGGGCGAACCTGGTACCAACGGACAACATGCCTTCTACCAGCTCATTCACCAGGGTACCCGCCTGATCCCCTGCGATTTTATCGCACCGGCCATCAGTCATAACCCAATCGGTGATCATCATGTGAAGCTATTGTCTAACTTCTTCGCACAAACGGAAGCACTGATGAATGGTAAAACCGAGGCGGAAGTACGTGCGGAGCTGGAAAAATCCGGCGCTTCTGCAGAAGAGGTAGCCAACATCTTACCCTCAAAAATATTCCCGGGAAATCGTCCTACGAACTCTTTCCTGCTGAAGGAAATTACCCCGCGTTCCCTGGGCTCACTGATAGCCCTATACGAACATAAGATCTTCGTGCAGGGGGTGATCTGGAACATCTATAGCTTTGATCAATGGGGTGTGGAACTGGGTAAACAATTAGCCAGCAAAATACTGCCGGAACTGGAGAACAACGACGTGGTGCTGAACCACGATGCCAGCACCAACGGTTTGATCAATGCCTGGAAAGCAATGCGGGCGAAGGTTTAATACGGAAGAGCGCGGAGGGGATCGCCTTCGGCGATTGTCTTTATCAGGATTATACTGATGAAGATGATTTTCCAGATTTGTTACTTTTATGATTTGGGAAGATTTAAAAGATTTTGGGAGATATGAGCGGGTATTCGCTTCTATCTCCCTTATTTTTTAATCTTAAATCCGTTACACTAAAATTATCTAAACCACGGCTAATCATCTAAATCCTGATAAAGACAATCGCCGAAGGCGATCCCCTCCTCTCAACTCGCGTACAAAGAAAAACCCCCGGAGAAATCCGGGGGTTGCCTATTATTTTTAAGTAAAAAATTTAAAGTAAAAATCTTACCATTTGTCTACCTCGTCTGAGCTATGTGAAGCCGGAGCGGCTACTGACGCCTCAACAGGAACAACTTCTTCTTCCACAGTGGCTGAAGCGCGTACTTCAGATCCATCTGCTTCTGTTTCGTCCTGTTCTTCCTGCACATAATCATGGTTGTAGGCATCAAAGTCGAAATCGGGCATCAACTCAGTCTTAACATAGTTGATGGTTTCGGTTAGTGCGTTCAGGAACTTGTTAAAGTCTTCCTTGTACAGGAATACTTTGTGCCTGTCATAACCGTTGTCATTAAAACGCTTCTTACTTTCTGTTATAGTAAGAAAATAGTCGTTTCCCCGAGTGGTCTTTACATCAAAGAAGTACGTTCTTCTTTTGCCCGCTTTCAATCGTTTAGAAAAGATGCTATCATTGTTTCTTTCCTGTTGATTGTTGTTTTCGTACGCCACAGTTGATAGATTTAAGTGTTAACGAATCAAATCCTGTTACAATAAGAGACAAATATACTATTGTTTTACAAATATCAAAATATTTTTAAATGATTTTGAAAAATCATAAAAGCCGCGTGTAACTGGCCTCCGCAGGGGATATACAAGAACATGATTGCTATTCAGTTACGCTTTCATCTTCTCCGGATTGCTGGCGCGCGTATAACTCTGCGTAGTAGCCATTCAATGATAATAAATCACTATGCGTACCTTCTTCCACTATCTTTCCTTCGTCCAGCACAATGATTTTATCGAATTCAAACAGCGCAAAGATGCGGTGAGTAATGATGATAGCGGTTTTGTTTTTCAGATAGGCGTACAGGTTGCCAATGATCTCTTTTTCAGTACG
>NZ_DATCVJ010000142.1:0-6320 GCF_036566945.1 Chitinophaga sp.
TTTGCTAACATATATATAGAAAACCTGTTTCGGTATGTATATTTTCGTTTTTGGCAAAAACTGCAGCAATGGCACTAAAGATTGGATATTCAGTTGTCAGCGTTATTGCTCGTATTTAAAAACAGCTGAAATTTGCCTGTACCTATTAATATTTCTGCTTAAAATCATTAATGAATGAGGGGTTTTTATAAAATATTAGCGATACTGGTGGCTATAGCCGGTACTGCACAAGCTCAAATCCAACAACTGGAGTACAATACATCCGATCAACACACGCTAAAGATCAATCGTATTTCGCCATCCGCCTCTGGCAGGGCCGATAAGATTTCCCTGGACGGGACCTGGCAGTTCTCTACTGATATCGAATCATTGCCGGCAGATAAGCATATACAGGTGCCAGGTGAATGGAGCATGCAGGGGTTTAATGTAAAAAAAGCAGTATTAGCGGGGTATAAAAGAAGCTTCGAAGTACCTGGAACATGGAAACAAAAAAGGGTTAAACTCCGTTTTGATGCGGTGTTTAGCGAAGCTGAGATTTGGGTGAATGGAAAAAAAGCGGCCACCCATCTGGGAGGTTTTACCCCTTTCGAAATAGACATTAACAATTTTGTAAAATGGGGCGGCAGTAATGAACTGTTGGTAAAGGTAAGATCGGAAACCATGGCAGACTCTCTGGCCAGCGCCTCACAATACGCAGCACATAACGTGGGTGGCATTTCCCGTAAAGTATATTTAGTAGGCATCGCACCGGTAAATTTTGCCTATGCAGAGGTGAATACCAGTTTTGACAAGAACTATGAAAATGCCACCTTAAGCACCAACGTCATCATCGCCAATGAACAGGAGGAAAAGACTGCTAGCCTTTCCGTAAAAGCCGAACTTTTTAAGGCCGACGGTACCACTAAAGTAGGTGAGAAGGTGGTGATGGTTAATGCCAACATCAGCAAGGGCGCCTATCTACAACAGAACATCAGCTTTGATGTAGCGAATCCAGCAAAGTGGGACCCTGAACATCCCAATTTGTATACCCTTAAGCTAAGCATTATGCAAGGGGGTAGATTGGAAGATGTTATTACCAAAAGTATCGGCTTTCGCCAGATAGAGGTAAGAGGGAATAGGGTGTTTGTCAACAATATGCCCATTAAGTTGCGCGGGGTTTGTCATCACGAAGTGATGCCTTTGCGTGGCCGTTCCGTCAATGATAATATGTGGGAAAAAGATGTAAAGCTGCTCATTGAAGGCAATGTAAACTATATCCGCACTTCGCATTATCCTCCAGCAGAAGAATTGATTGATGCGTGTAACAGATTGGGAATGTTCCTGGAGGTAGAAGCCCCTTTCTGCTGGGCACACAATACACCGGTAACCGCCGGAACCGAACTTTATCAGACCTTACTGGTAAACCAAACGATAGACATGGTCACTTATTTCAGGTCTAACCCCTCGGTAATTATGTGGTCTGTGGGGAATGAAAGTTTAAAGTACAAGGAGTATTTTAAAGAAACAGCCAAATTAGTAAAGCAATTCGATCCATCACGTCCGCGTAATTTTAGTCAATGGGGTCCTGATGCTGATGATGCTGATCTGGAAGTGACTAACCATCACTATCCTGGTCCGACAGGACCTGCCAAATATAACAACTATAAGCGTCCTATCGTTTTTGATGAGTATGTACATTTAAATGCTTACAACCGCCGGGAACTGGTAACCGACCCCGGTGTGCGCGATGCGTGGGGAATTGGTTTTGAAGGTATGTGGGAGAACATGTACGCAACGGATGCGGTGTTGGGTGGCGCTATCTGGGCCGGTATCGACGACACCTTCTTCCTGCCGGATGGAAAAACGGTAGGTTATGGTACCTGGGGCCCACTCGATGGCTGGAGAAGAGAGAAACCTGAATATTGGCACATGAAGAAAGTTTATTCACCTGTGAAAATAAAGGTGCTCAGTAATTGGAACAATGGCAAGGTGGCGGTTGAACTGGAAAACAGGATGCTTTTCAGTAACCTGAATGAGTGCAGAATAGAATGGAGAATGGCAGGTGAAAGTGGCCGTATTACTGCTGATTTAAAGAGAAATGAAAAAAATGTTACCCTGTTAAATATCGCTCAAAAACCAACGGCGTCAGATAAAATGACTGTCAAAGTTTTTGACCCGCGGGGTGTCCAAATCGATATTTATCAGTTTGCCATAGTGCCTGTCATTAGCCCAATGGACGTATTGTCTGGTACTACCACTCCGGCGCAGGCATGGAACTATACGCAGAACGGAAATACATTGACCGCCAGCAATGCGGACATGAAAATTAATTTCAACCTGACGACCGGTGATATAGAACAGGTCACAAAAAACAATAAAAGCATCTGGGTAGATGGCAGCAGATTAATGGTTTTGGCAGTAACGGGAGAAGGCAATGGTGTACAAATGGTAGGTGATGGTAAGAAAATAGAACCCTTTACCGACGTATGTTCCAACCGGATAGTAAAAGAAATTAAGCTCGATAAAGGTAAAAATATCTTTACTGTAAGTGTCATTGATACATACAGCGAAGCATCCGGTACAACGACGTATGCTTTTTCCGGCAAAGGCCTGGTAAACATATCCTATCAATATATCCTGAAAAAAGATATCAACCCACGCCAATGGGGACTGGTTTTCGGATTGCCCATGACTTTCCAGGAATTGAACTGGAATAGAAATGCGCATTGGGACTACTATCCGGCCGATCACATTGGAAGACCAGTGGGCAAAGCCAGCTTAATATCTGAAACGAAAATTTCAGGCCCTGCAGGCCCCTTCGCGTTACCAACAACACCCTGGAGTCTCGATAGAAATGAATTGGGTACAAATGATTTCCGTTCTACAAAAATGTATATCAACAGTGCCAGCTTAACGGATGGTACGGCTGCTTTTAATGTATTGGGTAATGGGCGGCAACACATCAGGGCATGGACAGACGGGAAGGAGATCAGAACGCTGGTAGCAGGATACAGTAATATGGGAGGCGAAGGCTTTTTCAGAGACCATGCGGCAAAAATGGACCGGCCTTTGAAAGTGGGCGATATGATACAGGATCACATTACACTTCAGTTAAAGTAAACGCAACAGCGTTTAAAGTGCGCAAAAAAAAGTAAAAGGGCGACTCAATTATTTTGTAGTGCTCCCAAAAAGTGTCTAACTTTTTGGAGGCACTACATTTTGAGACGCCCTTTTACTTTTTAGTCATCTGTGTACGATTTTGTGTGCGGGCAATTTTATCTTCACGGAGCAGGTAGTTATTACCCAATGGCTGCCGAGGTTCAGTCTATTGTTGATGGGCCAGTCGTTACGGTAACCCAAATCGTAAAATAGTCCATCTAAATAGTTTGATTGTCCATTATACAATTAATCATTAAATGTTAATTTGACATTTATTAATATCAACTGAAATCTTTCTAAAAATTCCCGTATGAAGAATTACTCTGGGGTGGGTATGCCACCACCTGTCTGGTACACGCGCGCGTTATTTTTATTTCTTATCTTTTACAGTCTTACTGCAAATGCGCAGAAAAAAATTACCGGAAAAGTGATCGATGAAGCCACCAATGAAGCAGTAATGCAAGCTTCTGTTCAAATTAAAGGTACCACCAAAGGGGCTATCACAGATGAAAAAGGACAGTTTTCACTCACCGTAAATGAAGGCGACAAACTGGTCGTTTCTTCCATGGAATATGAATCGGTGGAAATCAAAGTGGGTGCGGGCGCAGTGCTTAACATCAAACTTAAACGTTCCACATCAGGGTTAAACGAAGTAGTAGTGATCGGTTATGGTACCGTGAGGAAAAAAGACCTGACAGGTGCTATTGCCTCGCTGAAACCGAATGACATAAAAACAGAAGGGGTAAGCAATGTAGGCAGGGCCCTGCAGGGTAAGCTTCCTGGCGTTACCGTGGAATCGGCCGGTGGTGATCCCGGATCCGGCACCCGTATTCTCATCAGGGGTGTGGGCACATTGGGCAACTCAGCACCACTCTATCTTGTGGACGGTGTACCTGTAAGCAATACCAATAACATTGCACCCGGAGATATCGAATCACTCGATGTATTGAAAGACGCTTCGGCAGCGGCTATATATGGTTCCCGTGCCGCTAACGGGGTAGTGCTCATCACTACCAGATCCGGCAAGGAAGGGAAAGCCGCTTTTCAATTTAATACCAACTTCGGGTTACAGAAAATAGATCATCCCTGGGAGGTGCTGAATGCATCGGAATGGGCGACGGTAAGTAATGCAGCGCATGATGCCGCCGGTCTTCCACGCCTGGCCATCGCGGCTAATCCCGCACAGCTGGGCGCAGGAACCAACTGGCAGGATGCGATCTACAGAACAGCACCGATACAACAATACTACCTCTCTATGGGCGGTGGTACTGAAACAGGTAAATACAGTGTTTCCGGTGAGTATACTGACCAGGATGGTATCGTAGATGTAACAGGCTATAAGCGTTATGGTATGCGTGTGAAATCCGAGAGCAAAAAGGGCATTGTGAAATTCGGCGAAACATTACTGATGACGCGTGAAAAATGGACCCGTATGCCCGGCGGATGGGGCGGACAAGGTGGAAACCCCGTAGGATCTGCTGCGAAGATGATACCCGTATTCCAGATTTATGACAGCTCAGCGATAGGCGGCTATTCCGGCGCCAGCGGCCCTGTGGTGAATGTAGCCAACCCGGTGGCACAGCTGCACCTGGAAGATATTTCCTACGAACTGACTTCGATCCTCGCCAACGCTTTTGCAGAAGTATCTATTCTGCCATCTTTGAAATATAAATTCAACCTGGGTTATACGAATTCGTTTGGTAACAACGATGACTATTACAGGAGATACGATGTAGGCTCTCTTTTTTCTCATCCCACCAACGATCTGACACAGGCAAAAGATCGTACCACACTGGTACTGATCGAAAATACACTCAACTTCACGAAAGATTTTGGCAAGCATAGCTTCCAGGCATTGGCAGGTTATTCTTATCAGAAAACACAATACAACTACTGGCTGGCCGGCAAAACCAATTTGCCTGATGGTCTGAAAGAACTGGATGCCGCGTCCGGTACTGCTAACGTATCCGGTAACAGCACCGTGAGTACTTTGCTGTCGTTATTAGGCCGTGTCATCTATTCGTATGATAACCGCTACCTGTTAACCGCCAGCTTCCGTAGAGATGGATCTTCCCGCTTCGGTTCAGACAATCGCTATGGTAACTTCCCGTCTGTAGCAGTAGGCTGGAATGTGTCCAACGAAAAATTCTGGTCTGTACCTCCACGGGTAGTATCCTTCCTGAAACTACGCGGCAGCTATGGTGTACTGGGTAACCAGGAAATCGGCGACTATCTTTACAGTGCAGCCATTAATTCCAATATCAACTATGTATCGGGCGTGGACCAACAAAAATGGTTTGGTGCCATTCAAACAGCCTTCGCATCTCCCAATATTAAATGGGAAAATACCGAGACCATGAATGTCGGCGTGGATGTAGGTTTCATGAACGGAAAACTCAATCTTACTGCCGACTACTTCCATAAAAATACAACGGATGTATTGCTCAATGTACCCATTCCCGGCTCTACCGGTTCTTCTGCCGACCCCACTATTAACGCAGGTACTATTCAGAACAAAGGTTTTGAAATGGGATTGAACTACACTAATACCGCAGGTGCATTTACCTACGGGGCAACAGGTACCTTCTCTTCCGTGAAAAATAAAGTAATCGCACTCGGTACCGGCTCCCAGCAAATATTTGGTGGCCAACCTACCCACCATGGCGCCTCCACCACACTCACTGAGGCAGGCGGCGAGGTAGCAGGTTTCTATCTGATCAAATCTTTGGGTATTTTTCAGTCGCAGGATGAAGTCAATGCCTACAAAGGTAGTGGTGGTCAACTTATACAACCAGCTGCGAAACCAGGAGATATTAAATTCTTTGATGCCAACGGCGACGGTAGTATCAGCAATTCCGACCGTGTTGATTGCGGCAGTCCGTTTCCTAGTTTCGATTATGGTCTGGGTTTAAATGTAGCTGCCTACAACTTCGACCTCAATATCTTCATGCAGGGAACGAAGGGAAACAAAATTTATAATGGGCTGCGTCAGGACCTGGAAGGCATGAACCTGGAGTTTAACTACAGTCGCGCTACCCTCAACGCCTGGACCCCGGAAAATACCCACACCAATATTCCAAGAGCAGTGATCGACGATCCAAACCTGAACTCACAAACTTCGTCCCGCTTCCTGGAAGATGGTTCTTATTTCCGTTTGAAAACATTACAGCTGGGTTATACTA
>NZ_DATCVJ010000143.1:0-7405 GCF_036566945.1 Chitinophaga sp.
AACAACTATAATTTCTCGCATGATCGCGTAGCAGATGGTGGTTTTGTAAGACTTAAATCTGTGACACTGAATTACCAGCTTCCTACACCATTGTTAAGCCGGATAGGATTAAAAGGCGGCTCATTGACGGCAACAGGAAACAATTTATGGCTTATTTATTCCGACCCGCGCTTACATGGCCAGGATCCGGAGTTTTATAATACCGGCGGTGTAGCCCTCCCGGTAAATAAACAAGTCACCTTTTCGCTGAGAGTAAGCCTTTAATTCAAAAAGTATTAATTATGAAAAAACTACTGATATATACAGGCATCATCACCGGCATGCTGGCCCTGCCAGGATGTAAAAAATACCTGGAAACCCTTCCGGATAACAGGACTGTGATCACTACGCCGGAACAGGTATCCCAGTTACTCACCACCGCTTATCCGCATGGCACCTACATGTTGTTCTGCGAAGCGCTGAGCGACAATGTGGAAGACAAAGGAAATAGTGGTATAGGCGTAGATCAGCAAACATTCCTGATCAATGCCCAAACTTTTAAGTACCAGGACCCGGAAGCCGTTACCACAGATTCTCCGGTAGCTTACTGGGATTCCTGCTATGCTGCTATTGCGGTTGCTAACCAGGCACTGACCTATTGCAACGGACCGGATGCCGCTAATTTTTCCGCACAGAAAGGAGAAGCACTGGTATGCAGAGCATACGCCCATTTCATGCTGGTAACCCTGTTTTCCAAAGCATACAATCCTGCCACCGCTGCCAGCGATCCAGGTATACCTTATATTACGGATGTCAGCAAAACTGTATTCGCAAAATATAACAGAGGTACCGTAGCCGATGATTATAAACAAATAGAAAGTGACCTGACCACCGGCCTGCCTTTGCTCCAGGATAAAATATATGGTGATGCTCCTAAGTTCCATTTCACCGCACAGGCAGCACATGCTTTTGCCGCCAGGTTTTATTTATTCAAAAGAGAATATGATAAAGTAGTGCTACATGCCACCGCTGTTTTTGGCAGCGCCAATCCGGCATCGCTGCTACGTAACCAGGTAACGTTCTTCCAAATGTCGTACGATGATATGGTGAACTACTACACCAATTCTTCCAATCCGGCCAACATTTTACTGCAGGAAGCACCCGGCTCAAAATACATGAACAACTATGCTTCCTATCGTTATGGATTGGGTACTGAACTGAACTATGAGCTTTTAAATGCGCCCAATGTAACCGACGGGTTTTATGCGATCAATGTATATGGCGCCAGTCCGCAGTATTTCAATATTCCAAAATTCACCAACAGCTTAAAAATACAACCGCTGTTGAGTATGGAAGAAGTGTTGATGAACAGGGCGGAAGCTAATATTCACTTAAAAAATTACTCCGCCGCTATTACAGATCTTAATACCTGGATCAGTAAAAATATTCGTGACTACATTCCTGCCGATAATAATTTAACCGTTGCTAAAATGATGGCATTTTATGGATTGCCCCAGGATGAATCCATGATCAACTCCGTGCTGGATCTGAAAAGAGTAAGTTATTTACAGGAAGGACTCCGATGGCTGGATATTAAAAGACTGGATATACCGGTAATACATACCGGCGCCAATAACTACAGCACCACATTGGTACCCGGCGATAAAAGACGACTGCTGCAATTGCCGGCGGAAGCTGTGAATGACGGCATGGCCCTGAATCCAAGATAAACAACATCCGGTTTAACCTTTCTAAAATGAACACCATGAAACTGCATATATTTCCCAACATCGTCCTGTTACTGTTGCTCGCAACAGGATGGAGCGCCTGTAAAAAGGAAACGGTACACCTGGACCAGATCCCGGTAGGATTGGGCGGCGACTCTACCGCCACCACATCCAGTGATGTATTTATTCATGATAGTCTTACTATCCCCTATAACATTGCCGTATACTATAAATGGCAACCGGGACAACTGGACTTTCCGTATGAAATTGTTCCGCCCAGAGAGGCACAGGTGGAACCGGCTCTGAGAGCGCTGCTAGCCATTGCATTTGCTCCGTACAACGATCAAACCGGTAGCACCGTTTTCTTAAGAAAATATCTTCCTAAAGTATTGAAATTAGCAGGTAGCGCGCAATACCAGAGCAATGGCTCCATGATTTTGGGCCAGGCAGAAGGTGGAACGTCTATGCTGCTGTATGAAATCAATAGTTTCAGCAGACTGGCAAAAGATTCGGCTATCCTGAAAGAAATGGGACATACCATGCACCATGAATTTGGGCATATCCTGAATCAGAATGTGGTATTCCCTGTTTCATTCAAACAGATTACACCTGCCTACACCGGTAACTGGTACAACATTGCCGATCAGGAAGCCAGGCAAAATGGTTTTATTTCCGCCTATGCAGAATCAGATCCGAGAGAAGATTTTGTAGAAATGGTGGCGACCATGTTAATAGGTGGCAGGAACGGACAATCCGGCTATGATGATTACGAAAAAATAATGGCGGAACAAACCGGCGGCCCCAACTCAGAATCTTATGCCCTACTCAGGGCAAAAGAAGCAATGGTAGTGGATTATTATGCCAGGGCATGGAAGATAGACTTCTACGCACTGCAAGCCAGATGCCGTCGCGCACTGACCGCCTATTTCCAATAATTGTATCATCTGAATTATTATTTATGAAAAAACTACTGATATATCTGCTTTGTATCACTGCCCTGTTCACAGGCTGTGACAAAAAATCGGATTTGAATATAGATGGTAAAACAACCGACCAGCGACTCGCAGAAGCCCTGGCCACTTACCAGCAAAAGCTCCTGGATGCGCCCTACGGATGGATACTTACTGAGTATACCAACGGAACAGCCGTCAACGGCGGCGTAACGCAGAACGGTCCAAAAGCCATCTTCTCCTACTATATGAAGTTTGATAAAGACGACCGGGTATCGATGATTTCAGACTTTAACCAGCTTACCGCCGCTACGTTCAATAGCTCCTCGTTTTTTATCAAGGCCACCCAGCGCCCTACGCTGATCTTTGATACCTACAGCTATATTCACAGGCCCTGCGATCCCGATCCTGCGGTATCCAACAGCCCTTTTGGCAGCGGCTTTGGCTGGGGTACCGACTTTGAATTTTCCTTTGCAGACAACGTGGATGCAGCCGATTTAGGAGATACCATTCACCTGAGAGGAAATCTGAATCAATGTAGTGCTACTTTGATAAAAGCGACGCAGGAAGAACAAACGACTTTCACCACCACTGGATTTGGCGCCTACAGCACTTTCAATAAAATCCTGACTTACTTCAAACAGGTAACCGGCGGTACCGAAACCGTTGAATTAACACCCGGCATAGGTGGACGAACTATTAATATTAAATCACCCAGTCATCCCGATCTGATCAACGTAGCGTACCAGTCTACCGCACATAACATTGTGCTGGAAACACCCATTACCCTGGGTGGACAAACCGTCACCAGTTTCAACGACCTGGTATGGAATGCAGGTACCGGTACCATTAGCACCAAAATCAATGGTACTACTGCCGGCACTATTTCACCAGCCATTGCTCCGCTGGTACCGGAAGCCGGCATCGCAGCTGCTTTCTATAATGAAGGCTTCACCAATCCATGGCTGGGTACCGCAGGCTTTCACGTAAATGGTGTGGATGATGCCTATAATATTCTGGGCCTAACATATCCCGGTGGCAACTACTACCGCTTTGTTTTCTATCCCGGGCTCGTAGATGGCGGTGGTGGAGACTTCTATGACGTGTTGTCTCCTTTCTTTCTGGGTCTCGACAATGGTTATCCTTACCTGTTTTCAGGCGGTGTTGCTTACACCTATGGGGATAGCAAAGGGCGACTGGTATTTCAAATGCTCGATGGCGGTGGTGGCGTCACAAACCCGTTCAGCCTCCGCGCTACCAATACCATCTTCAACAGAGGAAAAGTAGCCCCTCCTTATGTGGCCCCTTCTCCTGGTTTTTACATTGTACGTAAAGAAGATGGTACCTCTTACGACATGGTTACCGGCGGAGATGCCCTGGGATGGATGACCTGGAGCCACCAATAATTTTTAATTTAAAACAACCACCAATGAAAAAGATATGCTTCATAGCCGTTATTACCCTCCTGGGCACACATACCTTGCTGGCACAGCAAAGTACCACACGCCCTACAGAACAGGCAAAAACGGCGCTGCAAAAAACGATGGCCAATGCTGATTTCTCCGCTATCTTTCTGAAGAAAATAACGGTAACGGATACACAGAAACCACAGGTAAACAAAATCATCGCCGATTACCTGGGCGCCAAAAGAACTCTGGGCTTAGCCGCCCGGAAAAATCCGGCCATTTATCCACAACAGCAACCCGCATTGTTCAACACCTTTAAAACAAATCTCAGCGCCGTACTCAGCGCCGAACAAATGAATACCTTCCTTGCTTCCAAACCGGCAGCAGATGATAAAGGGAATTTATTACGCGCATTATTTTACTAAGAGAGATAAAAAAAACAGGAAAGCTATTGCAGACAACATTCCCTGCAATAGCTTTCCTGTTTTTGTAATGTTCCTGCTACTCCGCCTTCTTCCCCAATATCTCCACCCGATGCTGCTCCCCCCATTCCTTCATGGCCGTAATCACGCCGGACAAAGTTTTGCAATAGGGAGTCAACTCGTATTCTACTGTCACCGGCCGGGTATCACATACGGTACGACTGATCAGTTTATTCATTTCCAGCTCCTGCAATTCTTTCGAAAGCACCCGCGGAGAAATGTTAATTTCTTTCACCAACTCCCGGAAACGACGCTTGCCTCCTTTATATAATGTTAAAAGTATGAGCAGCTTCCATTTACCATTGATGGTTTCCAATGTATCCCGAACCGCCATACCGGCCGATTTACAAGCTTTTTCATCTAAATGATCCATAACAGTATCCTTTTTGTAACTGATTACACAAGACAAACATACATATTCCGGTATTATTTTCGCTGAACGGATGCGATCCGACGACGTACATGAAATTTCTTTGCCAGCTTCTTTCAGGGTTCCTGATTGCTTTCATACTTATTGCCGCCAATAAGCCACATCAGGCTTATGCTTACCTGCAACATGCTACCGATAGCATTCCTGCAGACACGGTGCATATTGACACCGTTCCTATACGCCTGTCGAAAGACTCCATGGATGCACCCATCCACTACAAAGCCAAAGACTCTATCGTGATGCAGATCCCTAAAAAGAAGATCCTGCTGTACGGTAGCGCCGATACCAAATATAAAGAAACCGGCATCACCGCAGAACGTATAGCGGTAGACCAGGAAACCGGTTTGGTGCTGGCCACCAAAATGATGGATACCACCGGTAAACCCTATGGCCGCCCGGTAATGACAGATCATGATCAGAGCTTCGACTCCGATACTATGCTGTTTAATATCAACACCCGCAAAGCAAAAATTTATAATACCCGCTCCGTATATGGAGAAGCCTTCATAGGCAGCGCACAGTCGAAACGAATGCCCGACAACACCATCTTCGGTTTTAAAAATACGTTTACCACCTGCGATCTCGACACGCCACATTTTCAGTTTCGTGCCCGCAAAATAAAAGTGATTCCCGACAAACTCGTGATTTCAGGACCCGCTAACCTGGAAATTGAGGGCATCCCCACTCCGCTGTTTATCCCCTTCGCGCTTTTCCCGCTTACACAAGGACAGCGCTCAGGGATACTACCACCACAGTACGTGGTGAACCAACAGAAAGGAATCGGGCTGGAAAACGGTGGCTACTATATAGGACTGGGAGATAATTTTGACCTCACCATGCGCGGAGATATTTACTCCTATGGCAGCTGGAGCATCACCGGCAGTCCCACTTACCGCAAACGATATAAATACAACGGAGGACTGAACCTCAGCTTCGCCAATACCCGCTTCGGCGATCCGGCCGTAAAATCAGAGTTCAGCACCTCCAAAGATTTCCGCATCACCTGGAATCACAGCATGGACAGCAAAGCCCGGCCGGGAGTGAATTTCGGGGCAGCCGTAAATTTTGGTACTTCTTCCTATAACAAGTATAACGTGTATGACTACAATACCCGTGTAAATAATAACATCGGCTCTTCTATCACGTTCTCTAAAACCTGGATAGGCAAACCATATAACCTGACCCTGGGGCTCAACCACTCACAAAACCTCAGTACCCGTGATGTATCAGTATCTTTCCCGGATGGTACCTTCACCGTCAATACCATCTATCCTTTCCAGCGCAAGGAAATGATCGGTAGCCCGAAATGGTTTGAGAAAATAGGCATTTCCTATAATACCGTGTTGCGCAACCAGGCCAATTTCAAAGATTCCCTGTTTGGTAAACAGGCCATGTTTGACGCCATGCAAACCGGTATGCAACACAATATCCCCATCTCTTTTTCTATACCGGTATTTAAAACTTTTACGTTGTCGCCGGGGATTAATTATACCGAATACTGGTATACCAAGAAGTTTATCCGCAAATGGGATGACAACAAATACAACCCGGGATTGATGACCAAAGGCGCCATCGACACCAGCTATCAGGCCGGCTTTTTCACGGCCCGCGATGTGAGCGCCAGCATGTCCTTGTCTACCGCCATGTACGGCATGTATACGTTCAGCAAAAATTCAAAAATAAAAGCCATCCGCCATGTGATGCGCCCTACACTGAGCGCCAGCTACCGCCCGGACCTGAACCCTAACCTCTATCACGAGTTACAATATAACAAGGAGGGAGATAAAACCATGGTATCCAATTTCGATGGCGCCATCATCGGCGTGCCTTCTCCCGGCGCTTTCGGCGGTTTAAACTTTGGGCTAGACAATAACCTGGAAATGAAAGTCTACTCAAAAAAGGATACTACGGGCAACCATGAACGAAAAATAAAATTACTGGATGGCTTTGGCATCAATGGCAGCTACAACCTCGTGGCAGATTCCTTTAAGTTATCCACATTCAGTTTATATGCCCGCACCAATTTGTTCGACAAACTAAACATCTCTGCCAGCGGCAACCTCGATCCTTATCAAACCGATGCCCGCGGTCGCCGCATTGATAAATACGTTTGGCAAAACGGGAAAATAAGTCTGGGCCGTTTAACCAACGCCAGTATTTCCATGAGCACCTCTTTCCAGTCGAAAGATAAAAAGAGCCAGGCCAAAGAGCAGAAAATAGATTCCATCGCCAACATTCAAAATGGGGATGCGGCCTTTGCCGCGCAACAGCGGCAACTAGCCATGGTACGCAGTAATCCGGGCGAGTACGTAGATTTTGATATTCCCTGGCGGATAGATCTTTCCTATAGCTTATCTTATACCAATACCATCATTCCCG
This sequence comes from Chitinophaga sp., assembly GCF_036566945.1. Lineage (GTDB taxonomy): Bacteria > Bacteroidota > Bacteroidia > Chitinophagales > Chitinophagaceae > Chitinophaga. Next base: position 7,354 of record NZ_DATCVJ010000143.1, read on the forward strand.
ATTCCGGTGGTGTGGTAAAACGTATCACCCAATACATTAGCTTCAACGGCGA
>NZ_DATCVJ010000144.1:0-2846 GCF_036566945.1 Chitinophaga sp.
GCTCAAAAAGTCAAGCAATCAAAATTAGCCATACTTAAGATTGAGTATGTGCATGGCATCTTGGCAGCCAATAATAGAGTCGGCCAGAACCCTTCTCCGCCTTCTGAACTTGGACGGTGACGCGCGATTTCCCGCTAATAACCCCGACTGATCGTGAACATTGGCAAATCATCAGTACTGTTCACAATATTGCAAACGTCCTGCGGAACTGATCGATGCATCCAACGAAAATAATGCCAATGGCTTTGATATAGGCGGGCTGGTAACGTTAATCTCTCAAAAAGTGTTTGCCGGCTATTGGCGATGAAAAAATGTTAGGACATTTCAAGTATGGCTCTATATAACGGTAGAGCCGTGCCAACGGTTTTCAGTTCGCAATATTGAATCAGCTAGAGAGTGCTATTTTTGCGGGAAACCTCTATGAACACATCTGCTGCCCTAAAGCTTGCAATCAGTGGGCTTTTGCTCTTGCACGGAGCCTTAACCGCAGCCAACGCAGAATTAATTCTTAAGCCGGGAATTCTACCGAATGAAGTGGGTCTCGAAATCATTCCGAACGAGGCCTGTCGCGCTCCTTCGGCAATAGTCATCGACGCAAATGGCAATTTGGCAGTGCTGGATTCAGGAAACCGACGCCTATTGCGATTTAGCAACCTAACGAATCCTCTGCCGCCGATTTTTCTTCCCAAACAAATTTTCTCGGCTGAAGATGTGCTTCCCCTGTCTGATGGCTACATAGTTTTAGGAAACTTCTCTCGACAGCTTATAGTTCTTGACGCAACAGGCACCGCCTCTTTTACGCAAGACGTTGTCGGCCAACCGCGAGGAAACAGCACTTCGCAGCTAGGCCTCAATGACAACAATGATGTAGTAGCAGTCGCACCAAGTGGAGAGCCGTCGACCAATGTCCTCAGCATGAGCCAGATAGGGGCGACGACCGTCCCCGGCTTTGAACCCGCGTACGAAAGCAAAAGGACGGGTCCCAACGACATTGTGTTTTCCCGTCTCAACGATTTGGGCCCGCCGATCATTAAGATCTCTAGCAAAATTCGGATCGACTCGGCACAAGTGATGGCGTTAGATGAAGAGGGAAAGGCGTATGTCAGAGTCGAGGAATCCATCCTGTTGCCCGCCCCTCAAACTTTCGTCAAGGTAGTTCGCACCAACAAAGATGGTCAAGCTCAAGCAGAAGCCTATCTGCAAGCCAGCACGCTAGCATGCATAGTGAACCGGCCAGTCGCCGTAAGTCGCACCGGACAAGTGTTCGGAATGTGGGTTGATCTTGATGGAGCGCATGTAGCGGAACTGCCCATGATGGAGATGGGGCAAAATCCACCGGCCGTAAATAACTCCGCTACAACCGAATTAATATCAAATTCTGCAAGTATATTTGCTGACCTAGAACTAGAAAATGGCACAAAAAACATTCTGGCTATAAGCTCATCTATTTCTCCTGTGGGTCGTGATGAGGTTATAAAGCGAGCTGAGTCGTTATTGGAGCACAAATGGTCACCTCTGCCGAACAATTTAAGTAGGCCAAAGATTCCTTCTGAATGCAAACCCGCCTCGAATATGACATGGCGTCGACCACATTATCTTGACCCTCCCACCCCGAGCGAGGTGTCGAGCGTTCCCTATCGCTGGGGAGGGTACGAAGGAACATTGCAGGCCCATTCTCAGAAGCTTGCGACTGGAGCTTTAGCGGGAAATATATGTACTTGCCGGAGCAAGGCGCATAATTACTGCATCGTCAAAGAGGCCACCGGTTGGGATTGCTCAGGGTTCGTATCTTTTGCTTGGAACATCGGATACCTAACTACTTCGTCATTGCATACGGTCGGCGAGGAAATAGCATGGGCAGAACTTCAACCGGGTGATATTGTGAATGCGGCAGGAAGTCATGTGATGCTGGTAACAAAAACCGGCAATGGAAAATCCGGCCCCTTCTTAGAAGTTCTCCATGCATCAGTGGCGTGCAGTAACGTATGCCGTGAAACGTTCGCGGTAGCGCGCCTCAAAGGGAAGTATCAACCGTATCGCCGCGATAAAATTTTTTAGAGCGAGGCCGAAATGGCAAATATACGTACACGACTTGCCCTGTTTTGGCTCGCGGGTTTCACCTTTCAGATATTCACCATAACTCCGGACGCTTCGGGGGCGGTTAACGAAGCATGCATCTTCAAGATGCACCGAACGGGTGTCGCCAAAGTTTTTTTTCGATATGAAACGGCGTCAGACGGAAAGGGAACCGAAACAGGCTCAGGATTCGTGGTCTCTCCACAAGGTCACATTGTGACGAACGCTCATGTGCTTACGCCAAGCGCCAAAGGGGTAGCGATTGTATCGTCTGCCGTGGGAGTTCAATTAGGGTCGGCGTTAGCGCCCGAGGTAGATGCCAAAATTCTTTTGAAGAGCGATACACTGGACATAGCTATCCTTAAGTTAAACGACCCTCAGACGCTCAACCAAGCAGTGCCGCTTCCCGTTTCCCCCCCAAATATGCTAGCGGTGGGTTCTCCTCTAATAGCGCTTGGATTCCCCACTACAGACGTGTCTTCTGCTGTTGGGACGAAGAGTTCGCTTACAGCGTTGTCCCCCGACGTCGATCCGGCATGGATTCAAACATCGATTCCTTTGAATGCCGGCAATAGCGGCGGCCCTGTGTTCGGCCCAATGGGCAACGTCATCGGCATCGCGATAGCGAAAACCAAGAATGCACAACTTATAACTTACGTCCTGCCTATTGAACTAATTACTCCGTTTCTCCAGTCCATAGGAATCGAGCCGACGGGTGCGGGGCCGTGTGCGGCATGCCGACATGCGTCACATGGCGTGGAAAAATATAC
>NZ_DATCVJ010000145.1:0-6262 GCF_036566945.1 Chitinophaga sp.
AATAAATATTTTTCATCGCAGCTGTCTTTGTTGGCCCATTGTTTTGCGGCGTAAGGTTGATATTGTGCCAGCGCATTGCTGCCTGTTGCCGTACGATCAAAGCCGATACCAATACTATCTGCTTTGTGATAGTACACCGGATTCCATTCCGGGCGGTGCTGATTATTGACCCATGGAGCGGGGCCATAGTGATGACCGGTGCCCATGATGTGATGCAGCCCGAGCGGGTTGGAATATTGTACCAAGATGTCGCGGCTTTCCAGCATTAGTGGCGTAGCAGCTTTCAGAAACTGCGGGTTGTTGGAGTAAGTCATCCGTAGCCATTCGTCGGCAATCTGTTTACTGGAGAGGGTGTGATCCCATGCGAGGCGGCCCAGTGCATACCAGTTGGCTTGTGCAAAAGGATGGCCGCACCAGTTGATCTCGTTTCCGATATTGGCTACGCCTGACATGCCATTTAGTGCGTGAGCATATAAACTGCCATCAATTACTTTGGCCACGGTGCTGCCTTTTCCTTTGGCGTAGGTATCACTTTCCAGTGTTTCTTTAAACAGGGGTGCGAGAAACACAAGACTGGTACCTTGCCCCAGGTATTCCTGTGTTACCTGGAATTCCATCATCAACGGTGTGTTGGGCATGGCGCCAAATAAAGGATGAAAAGGTTCCCGGGGCATGAAGTCGATGGCGCCGTTTTTTACCTGTACCATCACGTTGGACCGGAAGGTACCGTCGAGGGGAACAAAGTCGTCGTAGGCTTGCTTGTGGCGGTCTAACGGGTTTTCGTTGCTGTACACAAATGCGCGCCATATAATAATGCCTTTAAACGGGGCGATGGCGTCTGCCAGCATGTTGGCGCCATCGGCATGGGTGCGTTTATAATCCTGGGGACCGGGTTGTCCTTCACTGTTGGCTTTTACGAGGAAGCCGCCGAAGTCAGGAATGTAAGTATATACTTCTTTTATTTTTTCTTTCCACCAGCGCTGTACGTCTTCATTCAGCGGGTCGGCTGTTTTCAGTCCGCCGATTTCGATAGGAGCGCTGAACCTTGCCGTGAGATAGACTTTGATGCCGTAAGGTCTGAATACATCTGCCAGTGCTTTTACTTTTTTCAGATAAGCCGGGGTAAGAATGATGGCGTTCGCATTTACGTTGGTAATGACGGTGCCGTTGATACCGATTGATGCATTTGCTCTTGCGTAGTCGATATAGCGTTGGTCAATATAATCCGGCAGCAGATGCCAGTTCCAGATGGAGAAGCCGGCATAGCCTCTTTCCACTGTTCTGTTGGGGTTGTCCCAATGATCGAGCATCCGGAGGCGGATTTTTGGTGCGGAAATAATATGTAGTGGTTGAATAGATTGTTCCGTTTGCAGGAGGCGCAGGAAATGAAAGGTGCCATACAGTACTCCTTTTTCTGAGTTTCCGGAGATGAGAATACACCGGTGTCCATTCAGGATTTTGGTGATAATCACGAAACCTTCTTCACCGGCATCCTGCAGCAGTGGCGTGATGCCGGCGTTGCTGATCAGCGGGGAGGAGAGGGGAGTGCCTGCAATGATGGCGCCGCTGCGAATGCCGCCGGGGTTGATGGCCACTTTTGTTTGAAGCAACCCATTCAATCCGTGGGACAGTTCATCCCTGACGATGTGCATGGTGGCAGAGGAGCCGCTTGTGATGATGGTGGAAATATTTTCGCGGTAGGTTTGCAGCAGTGCTTTATTGCCGACGGGCGTGTATCGCAGCCAGAGATCATATCCGTTTTCTCCTTTTGTTAGCAGGAAGCAGCAAAGGCATAAAAGCAGTAACGTGTTTCTTTTCATACGTTTTGTGGAATCAGGTGCCTCATGACGATGCCGGAACAAATCAACAGGGCGCTGGCATCAGCCCATAACGCGGAGTATAAAAAAAGCTTTTTTTATCGACATTATCCTAAAAAATACAACTATTTTCTATTTTTTACGTAATCGGTTGCATAAATATCGCAAAAAAAATTATCCTGGCAATTTGTTTCTCTCAGAGGAGGCTCTAACGACCATGTCTGCACGAAGTGTGATGGCATTGGTCGTATACAGGTTGCTGATGCCTTTCAGGTGGTTAATCAGGTAGGTGGCAGCGGTGTTGCCGATACTGTCGCCGGAATAGTCCATGGTAGTGAGATTAGGCTCAATTACGCGGCTGATGGGGTCATTGTTAAACCCGGCAAAGGCAATATCTTCCGGAATACGCAGACCGGCTGCTTTAAGGGCGATCATACAATATACTGCGGCGGTATCATTCGCGGAAAAAACGGCATCGGGGCGATCGGCAGGCGCCATGTCCAGGATATATTTAGCGGCATCGGCACCGGCCTGTTCTGAAAGGGTGCTGGTTAAATGGAGTTTCTCTGTACATGGTAAACGATGCTCCTGCAGTGCCTTCCGGTAGCCGTTAAATCGTTCCTGGTAAACATTCCTCAGCAGATTTCCTCCCAGGTGCATGATCCTCCTGCAGCCCTGTGCAATCAGGTGCTGGGTCATGTTGTAGGCGGCTTCATAGTTATTGATACCTACAGAGGTACTTTCATCATGTGCATACACACGGTCAAAGAACACCACGGGGATTTTACGCTTGAAAAAAGGCTCCAGGTGCCTGATATCCTGTGTGTTGGACGACAGGGAAATGAGCAATCCATCTACTCTTTTGTTGAACATCGTAGCGGCGTTGCGCTTTTCTTTCTCCACATCTTCCAGTGACTGCGCAATAATAAGGTTATAACCATGCCGGTTGGCCGCATTCTCCATGCCGGCCAGTGCACTCGACATAAAGTGACTGTTCAGCCGCGGCACCAGTACACCCAAAGTATGGGTATGCTTGCTCCTTAAGCTGCTGGCAAAGGTATTGGACTGATAGCCAAGAGATTTTGCTGCCTCGGCAATTTTTTTACGGGTGCTTTTGCTGATCGTTGGATTGTCCTTCAACCCCCTGCTCACCGTGGCTGCCGATACATTCAGGTATCTGGCGATGTCATATATAGTTACTTCCCGGTCTTCTGGCATGTTAGTTCAGCTTGTTTACCAAAGGAAATGAACTTTTTTTGAATAAAAAAATGCAATCGGTTACGTAAGTCTGAATTTTTCTTATATTCGTTTTGCAGAACAAGTCCCCCGTGTCAGCCAACAATCGATTTTTATGTAAAATACCCGTTATGAAACAACTTAATTATCAGCCACGTTTTTTCTTTTTTGAGGTACCCAACGGTAGTACCCACCATTTATACGGCAACTTTCCAACACGTCCCTGACCGTTTTATAGCTTAACCAGATGAAGTAACCACGTTAGACGGATGCCGCCTCTTCTTTTTTACCCATTTTTATAATTGTCTAAACGACACTAATCGTTATGAAAAAAACTAAGCAATTAAAAAGTAGCAGGAACATCGTCGGGTTATGGACGATGCTTCTCTTTGCGGCTTGTCTTTTAATCAGGCCAGCCCTTTCCTTTGCACAGGATAAAGCGCTCCATGGCCGCGTGACAACAAATACCGGAGAGCCCATTCCCGGCGCATCCATTGTAATAAAAGGCACTAATAAAGGAGAAACCACTAAAGCCAACGGCGAGTTTTCAATCGTAGCCGCCAAAGGGGCTGTCCTTATTATTTCAAGTATTGGTTTCTCCAACCAGGAAATGACGGTAGGAGATAACACCGATATCAACGTGCAACTAACGGTAGCGACAAAAGATATTGGAGAAGTAGTAGTAGTGGGCTATGGTACACAAAAGAAAAAGGACTTAACCGGCGCCGTCGCCAGCGTAAACCTGGAGGCACTCAGCAACGCGCCCAATACCAATATTGGCCAGTATCTGCAGGGAACCGTACCCGGACTAAATGTTGGTATCGCCACCATTGCCGGCGGCACGCCGCCCATTTCCATCAGGGGCCGCGTAACGTTGAATGGTAATCAGAATGTACTGATCATTCTCGATGGCATTCAATATACCGGTTCACTCTCTTACATCAATCCCGATGATATTGCCACCATTGACATACTGAAAGATGCCAGCTCCACAGCGGTGTACGGCGCACAGGCGGCTAACGGTGTTATCCTGATTACCTCGCGGAAAGGAAAGATTAATCAAAAGCCGCGCATCGCCTTTTCTACTTCCTACACCACACAAAAACCTACTATCGGCAACCTGCGACCGTACGACCGCGACGGATACCTGGCCTATCTGCGGGAAGCATTTTACGACAAAGCCTATCTGGGACCGGATTACACCACGCCCAATCCCGATTTCAAAATTGAAGATGTGGCGGACAATAGTATTCGTGATGGACAGGGCCACCTGCTGCCCAATAATTACGACTGGTTTAATGCAGGCACCAATACCGGCACCATCGGAGAAAATAACCTGAGCATTTCCGGTGGCGGTGATCGGGTTACCTATTTATTATCGGGCAGCCTGGTGGATCAGAAAGGATTTATTATGAATGATAAATTTAAAAGAAAGTCTATCCGCGCCAACATCGAAACACGGCCTTTGAGCTGGTGGAAAGTAGGCCTCCTGTCCTCCGCTGCATTTATCAACCAGGACGGTGCTGAGCCATCTTTCGGCAGCCTGCAGCGCATGACACCACTCATTGTTCCCTACGATACTGCCGGCAACCTGATACCCTTTCCCATGAATACATTGGAGCCCAATCCATTTACCACTTATAATGTAGATGACTACGACAGAACCAACTATTATTTCGCCAATATATACACGGACATAGATTTTCCTTTTTTAAAGGGACTTAACTACCGGATGAATTTCGGCAACAACTCCCGTTTGTCGAAACACTTTTTTTCCAGCATCTATGATGCCGGTCAAACAGGTAGGGCTTACAAAGAGTTCCAGGATTACTATGATTATACTTTTGATAATATTCTTACTTACTCGAAAAGCTTTGGTCAGCATGATATCTCCGCTACCTTATTGTATGGCGCCGTTGGCAGAAAGTTCAACAGCACGTTTTCTGAAGCAAGAGGATTTCCGCGGTTAACGCTGAGCTACAACAATCTTTCTCAGGGCGCCAACCAGTTTGCGCAGTCGGATGCATGGGAAGAAAGTCTGGCTTACCAGATGGCACGTGTAAACTATAAATTCAGAGACAAATACCTGCTGACCGCTATTCTGCGCCGGGACGGCTTTTCAGGGTTCGCCAAAAATAATAAATATGGCACCTTCCCGGTACTGGCACTGGGATGGATATTATCTGAAGAAAATTTTATTAAACGCATTAAAGCGCTCGATTATCTTAAACTGCGTGCGGGATATGGTGTAACCGGCAACCAAACATCCCGCTATACTTCCATGGCGCGTGTTACCACCGGCGCGGCCTATGTATACGGCGATGGAGGTACTACTGCTTTTGGTCAGCAGGTATCTTCATTGGGTAATGATAACCTGAAATGGGAGCGCACCAAAGGATTGAATCTGGGTGTTGATGTGGCACTGTTTAAGAACAAACTCAGTGGCTCGGTGGACTATTACCGCAACACCACCAACAACTTATTGTACAGCGTGGCCATTCCCGGTGTTACCGGGTTTAGCAGTATCACTACCAATCTTGGTCAAATCCTCAACACGGGATTGGAAGCAGCTTTAACGTATCAGCTAATTGATAAAAAGGATGTTAAATGGTCTGCATCTCTCAATGTTTCCACCAACAAAAATACGATTGTTAAACTCGCCGGTGCAGATGCCAACGGTGATGGTAAAGAAGATGATCTCGTGTCAAGTGGGTTATTTATCGGCAAATCTATCAATGCCATTTATGATTACCAGACAGCTGGTATATATCAGTTGAAAGATGAGCGTTTGCCAGGTTTTCCCGTTGGTTCGGTGAGAGTAGTGGACCAGAACAATGACAAGGATATCACACCGCAGGCGGACCGGATTTTTCTGGGAAGACAGGAGCCGGCCTATCGAATGAGCTTATTGCAAACCTTTTCCTATAAAGCTTTTACGGTGACTGTTTTCCTGAATTCAGTACAGGGTGGAAAGGATGGATATCTGGGGAATAATAATCCGTCGTTCTTCCGGGAAGACAATAGTATCCGGGTGAATAACCTGCAGGGTATTGATTTTTGGTCGCCCTCGAATCCAACCGGAAAATATCCAAGAAATATTTCCGGTTCCCATGCGAAAATAGAACCCAACATGTACCAGGATAGGAGCTTTGTGCGGTTGCAGGATGTATCGGTTTCCTATGACCTGGCATCCACGCTCTTTAAAAAAT
>NZ_DATCVJ010000146.1:0-9754 GCF_036566945.1 Chitinophaga sp.
GTGGTTGCCCGCTGCAAAAATATACAGGACGTTCAAAGCCTTTTCCGTAAAAATTATCTTCTCCGGGTAAGCGCATTCCATGATGATCACGGTCGTCGGCTACCTGGTTAAACATTTCCTGATCAGCCGGATGCATTTTCAAGAGCCAGTCCAATCCCCACCGCGCTTCGTCCAGCACGTCTTTCACATGATTGGCGCCAGGCAAGCCATTGGCCGCATACTGATCACCAAACACACCCGGAAAATCACGATATGCCGCCAGTAAATGAAAGGTAGCATTAGCAGAAGTAGTGACATATTGCAGGTAATCGCTGGCATCGTGCCAGCCGCCAGCCACGTCGATGTGTGTGCTATCCGGCATAGGTCCATACATCGTATAGCCGTCATGGGTATGACAGGAGTCTTTCAGAAAAGGATTAAATCCACTCCTTTGCTGCCGCATATACCGGAGTAAAAAATCCGGCGTACCTGCGTAAACGTTATCGTCTATACGAAAAACAGGGGATACGGCTGCACCCGCCTTCAGGTAATATTCTCCTACATCTTTAAAAGTGGTAAAATCCAGCCGGCAGGTTTGGCGAAAAGGACCATAAGCACCAAAGGCAGTACCGGTATTACCAGTATACACTACCTTTTGCGTGGCGGCTGCTACCAGCTGAAAGCTATGCGGCTGCTCACTTTCCTTACTACCCCATACGGCTACTTTAATTCCTTCAGGAAGATAACCCAGCTGATTGATGCGTACCCAGGCCGTTGGTGACTGTGCCTGGCCGGAAGATGCCAGCAACAATAAACAAAACAGATGTAATACAAACAGGGAAGTATTTTTCATCATGTAAGATCCGGTTACATGCTAAAAATACTTTTTTTACCGGAGAGCCGGAAGAAATAGTTTACTTAATCGTTTTCGTGTTGCGCCCGTCCAGACTCCAGCGACAAACCGGCATGGTGGCCAACAATAAAGCAGCGGTACAGTCTACCCATACAGAATACGACAGTGCAGATAATGGACCCAAAGAATACGTCATGGCCAAAGCGAATAACAATGTAAGCAGTGCTGATCCCAGTGCAACCCAACGAATTTTATACCCAATGAGTAATAAGAGCGCAAAAAGAATTTCAAGTGTGGTCGCTACTACTGCCAGCAACGGAATGATGGCAGCCGGTGCGAAGGAATTTACTTTGGCGGTATAGGCTACAAAATCCGGCCAGTTACCATTTTCAGGGCCCCAAAAACCAAGGCGGATGGCTACCGCCGACAAAAAATTAATGGCCATTGCTACCCGTAGTAACAACACGGCCAGATCCTGGTACTTTTTCATGTTACAAAGGTACCCGCTATTCACCGCCGCTGGTAGTCCAGATAGCGGATAGTGAGTAGTCCAGTTACTTTATTCTGCCCGTAAACTTTTCACCGGATTAGCCATAGCAGCTTTAGCTGCCTGATAGCTCACTGTGGCCAGCGCAATCAGCAAAGCACCGGCGCCGGTTACCGCAAAAATTTCCCATACAATCGTGGTGTGATAATAATATTGCATCAACCATTGATGCAAACAATACCAGGCCACCGGAATAGCCAGGCAACAGGAGATACTTACCAGGATGACAAAGTCTTTCGATAACATCTGCCATAATTGAAATACAGATGCCCCCATCACTTTGCGGATACCTATTTCTTTGGTACGTTGTTCTGCTAAAAAAGTAGCCAGCCCGAATAATCCCAGGCAACTGATCATGATCGCCAACACCGCAAAGAAGGTAGACAATTGCCCGATACGTTCTTCTTCACTGAATTTTTTAGCATATTCCAGATCGGCAAACTGATATTCAAAAGGAGCAGCAGGATTATATTTTTTCATCACCTGCTCAATGGACGCCAATGCCTTAGTAGTACTGACCTCCGGATTCACACGGAGATTAATAAAGTTTCCTCCTTCTTTCAACAAATAATAAATAGCAGGACGCACCGGCTCATATGGCGATGCCATGATCATATTTTTCACGACTCCTAACACATGATATTGCATGCTGTCTTTCCGGATAATTTCACCTACCGGGTGCTCCAGTCCCATGTACTTCGCCGCGGCTTCATTCAGGATCAGCCCCATAGAATCTGTTGCAAACTGCATCGAAAAATCACGACCCGCTATAAAACGCCAATCCACCACTTTACCATAACCGAATTTTGCCCCAATAACAGAAAATCCCTGCTGCTGATCGGGCTTACGTCCCTTCCATTCAAAACCACCGCTGCTGGTCCAGATATCTGTTATTGGTCCCTGTGACTCCGACACCTCTGTCACCGCTCCACTATTCCGTAATTCACTGCGGATCACTTCGTAGTTACTATAAATTTCAGGCGTTGTCATTCTGATAGAAAGCAAACCATCTCGCGTATATCCCACCGGAAGATCTTTCGCAAATTGTATTTGCCGATAAATCACAATGGTGCCGATAATCAAAATAATAGATACCGTAAATTGTACAACGATCAACGTTTTGCGGGGAACGGCAGCAAAACGGCCCGCCCTGAAAGTGCCTTTCAGCACTTTTAATGGCTGAAAAGAAGATAAATAAAGTGCAGGGTAGCTACCTGCCAACAAACCAGTAAACAGACTAAAACCAATGCCACACAACCAAAAAACAGGACTACTCCACAGGATACCAAGGTGTTTATCCGCCACCTGGTTAAACCAGGGCAGCACCAATAACACCACCAACAACGATAATATAAAAGAAAAGCCAGCCACCAATACGGATTCACTTAAAAACTGCCAGATCAGTTGTCCGCGCATAGACCCTACGGCTTTGCGGATGCCGACTTCCTTGGCTCTCTTCTCTGAGCGGGCGGTGCTCAGGTTCATAAAATTAATACAGGCCAGCAGCAGCACAAATATGCCAATAATGCCAAACAGTCTTACATAGCGAATCTGTCCACCGGTATTCACCCCATTTTCAAAAGCGGAATAGAGATGCCATTTACGCATAGGATGCAGGAAAAGATCTACCTTAAAACCCGGTTCCGGCTTTGCATGTAACGTTTTTATATTTTTTATTTTCTGAGAAACTTTATCTATATCCGCATGATCTGCCAGCTGCACAAACACCGCCATCGAGTTAAAGGTCCAGTTATCTTTTGAATTCCTTACCCAGTCCCATTTCGTAACAAAAAGTTCCCAGGGCATGATATAATTCGTACCAGCGAACGTGGTGTTGTCCGGCAAATCGTCGTATACACCCGTTACTTTCACGTTCAGCTGACTATTATTATCAAGTTTAATCAGCTGGTCCATCGGATCTTTATCTCCAAAAAGCGATTTGGCGAAAGTCGCGGATAGTAACACACTGGCAGGTTCTTTCAACGCTGTTTCCCCATTACCTTTTAATATTTTCAAAGAAAATAAAGCAGGGCCACCGCTTTCCATAAAAGCGCCCATACTGGTAAACTTCTTATCCCCAAAAGCCACGGTATGTGTGCCATTGGAAGCCAATACCACCTGCTTAAAATCGTTGGGATAGCTGGATCTCAATTCTGCTGCCAGGGGAATAGGCATGGCGTTATAGGCCCCCGATTGCTCACCAGCAGTTTCCCGCTGCCATACCTGGGCAATGCGGTCGTAATTTGCATGATATTTATCGTAAGACAACTCATTCCAAATCCACAGCCCTATCAGCATCGTAACGGCCATGCCGGCAGATAAGCCGAAGATGTTGATAAATGAGATCCCCTTATTTTTAAACAGATTCCTGATAGCAATTTTTAGGTAGTTCTTCACCATGGCAACTGGATTTAGAGATTGGACACTCTAAAGACACAAGAAGATTGCCATAGTTGCATGGCTTGTCTGACAAGGAGTTGCGGGATGTACACGGTTGCCGGTTGTTCATAAGCGAACAACGCCCGACCGGAAACGGACAAGTCAATCGCTTAATATGAGTGCAGTCTTACGCAGGTTGCTGCACAATCACACATACCTCTTCACTATCTCTCAAAGCAAACTCCATAGCGCCCCAGGGTTGCAAACGTACATCCGGTAAATTAGGGTGTAACAGTTCCGGATGCGCTGCTTTTGCCTGTGCATAAGCCGTTTCAATATCGTCTGTTTCCAACCGTATTTGTGGCCGGTCTTTTATAGCCCATTCATGGCTTTCTACCAGGTGGATTACCAGGGTATCTCTTTTGATGATGATGAAAGGCTGTTCTGCGTTATCATCTCTGTAAGCAACTGCAAAACCAAGTGTATCAACAAACAGCTGCAGACCCACATTTATGTCCGAATAAAAGATATTTGGGATCAATTTGGTAAATTGCATACGCGCTATTTTCATAGAAAATTAATGAAAAATTCACCAATTCCGTAGCTTTGAAACCATGAAAGATTATAAAAAGCATTTTATACTGGCGGCACCGCCGGAAGAAGTATACGCCGCCCTCACTAATCCCGCTACCATTCAGCTGTGGACAGGTGAAGTAGCAGAAATGTCTACAGAACCCGGTTCTGAGTTTGCTTTATGGGAAGCAAGTATTGTAGGTAAGAACCTGGAATTTGAACAGGACAAGAAAATTGTGCAGCAGTGGTATTTTGGAGAAGATGAAGAGGAGGAAGCAGAAAATCCTTCTATTGTTACGATCAAGCTGCATCCTTCGCCCAAAGGCACTGATGTGGAATTAAAGCATACCAATATTCCGGACGAAGCGTATGACGATATTACTTCCGGATGGAATGAACAGTATTTTGGATCACTGATAGATTTTTACAAAGCTTAAAGCATAAAGGGGAAAGCAAAAAGCTATTGAGGCGAAGGATTAAAGCGGAAAACATTCGCTTTCATCCTTCGCCTCAATAGCTTTCAGCTTTTTGCCTTCTGCTTTAAGCTATCCTTTCACCTGGTAAGGAAAGCTGCTATCCAGCCACTCGAAACTCATTTCTTTCTCCACTATTTCATGTAAGGCGATATTGGTCAGTCTGCCGAAATCATACACTGCCTCAATGATCTTAGCCTGATGAGGTGTCAGATACGGCTCATGCGTACGCAGAAAATTCGCTAAATTCTCTTTCATATTTCCGTGTACTACCAGAGATGGATTTTTAGGATCCAGGTCAGTGATGGCTTCCAGCATCTGAAGGAAGATAAAGTCCTGCAGGTTTTTAGCCAGGATACAGGCTTCATTCACATCATGGAATACCTGTACCACGGGTACATCTTCGCCGTTCTGTAAATTAAAGTAAAAAGCAAACCAGTCGCCGGAACCGCTCATGGCAAAGGGAACAAACTGATGAACCGGATCGGCAAACAGCAGTCCTTCATCCATTTCTTCATCTACTGTTGTCAGTGCCATTATTTCCAGATCGTTGGCATAGAGCAGTAAAGGCGGTGCTGTTTTAATGGCAGGGTATACCTTATCCAGCCAGTCTTCACCAAACTCGCCCCAGTCCAGCATACCATCTTTATATAGTTGTTTATAAAGCGCAGGATAGGTAAATCCGTAGTCTTTTTCTAGTTCCTCCAGCATAGTTTTTCTTTTAGCATCCCGAATGTACCGGCAAAATAGCTAAACTTTCGGAAATACGCGTTCGTTCTGCCGGGTAAGCGGGTTCATGATGAACGACAGGAGGCTGCCGTCTTCTTTTAATTCCACTACGCGGAAGCCATGATAGCCTACGCCCCAGCTACCGCCAATATGACCGTCGAAGAGGAAAGGTATTTTACAATCGTCCAGCATTTTCACGCTGTCCTGGTCATGGTCATGTCCGTTGAAGATGGCCCTGATATTTGGGTATTTTTTAATAAGGGCCTGGAATTCGGCGCAATCCAGCCCGTTATCGGTCCATTTTACCGGGGTAATATGTAAGAAGATGAATATATCGGTGGCTTTTTTGTGTTGGTCTAATTTGCGGGCAAACCAGTCCACATCGGGGCATAGGTACTTCCCTTTGTCATCGGCGGTGTTTCCCAGCAAAATAACCTGGTTTCCCATTACGATGTCGTGATTGAGGGGATATCCCCAGGCTTGTTCCCAGGCGGCGGCCGTTACCATGTCATGATTACCATGTGTAACAAATAGTTGCGGATGCAATTGCTTCAATTTGGTGGCCGCAGGCAACAGTAGCGCCGGATCGTTGTGGATTACATCGCCGTTGAGTACAAAAAATTCGCAGGGATACTGTTGCTGGTACTTACTAAAAGCGCTTTGCAGGTCCTGGAAATATTGCTCTGAAGGCGTTTTAGGCTCTCCGAAGTGCCAATCGGACGCTACTGCGAAGCGGAAGATAGTTTTGCTGTCGAAATGCCGGGGAGTAACGGCGGAAACTATTTTGCCGCAGGCAGATATCACTACGGCAGCGGATACTCCTTTAAAAAATGCACGTCTGTTCATCATAAAATAAAAATAATATTTCCTGGTGGTCAATTATTTACTGTGCGGGATGCTTAACCAAAATATAAAATATATGTGCTTCATGCATTCAAAACTTTCAATCCGTTCAGAAAGAATTGTAATAGTATTGTTAAAGTGTGGTAAACGACCAATTTAATCTCCCTGCATAATTGTTTTGATTGTAACTTTGCACCTCGAATAAAAATGGGGTTATGTTTAGAAGCAAGCGTACAGCTGGAACAGGTCCGGATGTGGTTTTAATTGGCGCAGGAATCATGAGTGCCACATTGGGAATGCTCCTGAAAGAGCTGGAACCTGAGTTAACCATCGAAATTTTTGAACGACTGGATGTGGCCGCAGCAGAGAGTTCCGATGCATGGAACAATGCCGGCACCGGTCACTCTGCATTTTGCGAGTTGAACTACACACCACAAAAACAGGATGGATCAGTAGATATTAAAAAAGCGGTGAACATTGCGGAGCAATTTGAAGTGTCTCGTCAATTCTGGTCCTACCTGGTAGAAAATAACATTATTTCCAATCCACACAACTTCATACAAAGTGTTCCCCACATGAGTTTTGTTTGGGGAGAAGAGAATGTGGATTATCTCAAAAAAAGATACAAAGCCCTGCAGCAGTGTCATCTTTTCAAATCCATGGAATATTCGGAAGATCCCGAAAAGCTGAAGAGCTGGATGCCATTGGTCATGAAGGGTCGTGATGCCGCGCAAAAAGTAGCTGCAACCCACATGAAAATGGGGACAGACGTGAACTTTGGCGCTTTGAGCCGTGCCCTGTTTAACTACCTTGAAAAACTGGACGGCGTATCCATCCACTTCAATCATGATGTACGTGATTTCAAAAAAGAAGAAGATGGCAGCTGGGTGATCAAGGTGAAAAACCGCGAAACCCGCGAAAAACAAACGATCAAAACAAAATTCGTATTTATTGGTGCTGGTGGCGGTTCTCTGCCATTGCTGGAAAAGTCAGACATTCCGGAAGGAAAAGGTTTTGGCGGTTTCCCGGTAAGCGGACAATGGTTGCGTTGCAACAATCCGGAAATCATTGAGCAACACCGTGCAAAAGTATATGGCAAAGCCTCTGTAGGCGCGCCTCCTATGTCGGTGCCTCACCTGGATACCCGCATGATCGACGGCGAAAAAGCCTTGCTGTTCGGACCTTATGCCGGTTTTTCCACGAAGTTCCTGAAAAACGGTTCTTTCATGGACCTGCCTTTATCTATCAAAGCCAACAACATCCGCCCGATGGTGTCTGCTGGTCTGGATAATATTCCGCTGACCAAATACCTGATTGCACAGGTAAGACAGAAGCCGGAAGACAGGCTGGAGGCCCTGCGCGAGTATTTCCCTGAAGCGAAGATGGAAGACTGGGAACTGGAAATTGCCGGACAACGTGTACAGGTGATCAAAAAAGATCCTGAACATGGTGGCATCCTGGAATTCGGTACAGAAGTAGTGAGTGCTGCCGATGGCTCCATTGCCGCACTGCTGGGCGCTTCTCCGGGTGCATCTACTGCTGTTTCTATTATGCTCAACCTACTGAAACGCTGCTTCAAAGAAGAAGTGGAAACAGAAGCATGGCAGATCAAACTGAAAAAAATGATTCCTTCCTACGGACAGTCCCTGCTCAACAATCCTGCACTGGTAGATGAACTCCGTGTATGGACTACCCAGATGCTGGAACTGCGTGAAGTAGAAATGGTTTGAGGAAAGCAGAAAGCAAAAAGCTATAAAAGCGAATGACCAGAGCAAAGGATTTAATTCCGCTCTGGTCATTCGCTTTTATAGCTTTTTGCTTTCTGCTTTCTCCTTTCCGCTTATAAAAAAGCATTAGCTTCTGGTAAAATCGGTTCATTCCGATCCGTTTTTTTTATAGACATTAGTAGGTAATTAGAAAGATAAGAGCGCCCTGCGCTTATTTTTTACCCGTTTTATGCAAACGATTGCATAAATACAACATCCACAATATGTTTATGAAAAAAGGGATCTTATTCCTGGTGGCGCTGCTGATACAGGCATCCATCCTGTTCGCACAAACTACGCAGACACATGACCAGCACATGCAATGGTGGCGCGACGCCCGTTTCGGCATGTTTATTCACTGGGGCGACTATGCCCAGCTGGCCGGCAACTACAAAGGGCAGCAGGTAGGCCGTGGTGGTGAATGGATTATGAACCGCGCCAAAATACCCGTGCTGGAATACCAGCAGTTTGCCAAACAATTCAACCCCGTTAAATACGATGCAGACGCCTGGGTGAAAACGGCCAAAGACGCCGGCATGAAATACATTGTCATCACCGCCAAGCACCACGATGGATTTGCCATGTTTAAATCCAACGCCAGCAAATGGAACATCGTCGATGCCACTCCATACGGCAAAGATGTGCTGACCCCACTGGCAGCCGCCTGTAAAAAATATGGTATCAAACTGGGCTTCTACTATTCGCAGGCGCAGGACTGGAACAACCCCGGCGGCGCCGCTGCCCGCAAAGTGGCTACAGAAGGCTGGCCTAACCCGGATTCCGCACAAATAGATGCCTACACACAAGCCCATAGCGGCCACTGGGACCCACTGCAAACCAGTGCCACCATGTCCGATTATATCGATAAAGTAGCTGTACCACAGGTAAAAGAACTGCTGACCAACTACGGCGAAGTAGCCGTATTATGGTGGGATACTCCTACTAATATGACCGATGAGTATGCGCAAAAGCTGCAAGCCGCATTGGCACTGCAACCCAATATCATCACCAACGATCGGCTGAAACGCCCCAACTTCGCGGGCGACTATAAAACACCAGAACAAAAAATCCCCAACCAATCAGAACTCGACGGACGTGACTGGGAAACCTGCATGACCATGAATGGCACCTGGGGATATAAAAGCTATGATCAGAAATGGAAAACTACGGAAACGCTTATACGTAATCTGGCAGACATCGCCTCTAAAAATGGCAACTATCTGCTGAACGTAGGCCCCGATGCCAGCGGCCAATTCCCTGAAGGCAGTCTTACTGCCCTGAAAGGCATAGGCCAGTGGATGAAAGTAAACGGAGAAGCGATTTATGCCACCCAAGGCAGCCCGCTTCCAGCTTTAGACTGGGGCCGTTGCACCCAAAAGAAAAATGGCAACCACACCACGCTATACCTGCATGTATTCAACTGGCCCTCAAATGGTCAATTGCATGTACCTGGTATAAAAGGAAAAGTTAGCAGTGCAAAATTGCTGGCTAATGGGAAAAAACTTACTACTACTACCAGTGGGGAGGAATTGGTAATCCAGGTGCCGGCTGTTGCCGCAGATACCATTGATACAGTGATTGCTGTTAATCTTTAGCGAATATAGCGGAGGGG
>NZ_DATCVJ010000147.1:0-6204 GCF_036566945.1 Chitinophaga sp.
TTTATAGGGCAATGCGCTCCAGCTGCTCCATTGTTCATGTCCTTCCAGTCCTTCCATTTTTACGGCGTACCGGGGTAGCTGGTCATAGGATGCCGTAGCGAATTTAAACTGGAAGTTATTTTGTTTGCTGGAAAGACTGGCGGCAGTGGCTTCGGAAAGGGCGGTGCGCTGGGTGTCGGTGATTACCAATACAGATTGTATGGCTGGCAGCACTTCCGGCTGACGGATGTTGCCGGCCACCGCGAGATTATACAGGGAGAAGCCGTCTTCCGTACAGAAAAAGGTCCAGTCGCCAAACTGGTAAAGGTTTTCAAAATCGTTGACCATAAATACATTCCGGTGCCGCAGTGGCTGTATATGCAAATTGTTGGGCGACTGCCAGGTAAGCAAGGTTAGTTTGTTGTCGTTATTGATCACCCACCAGTGTTGTTCATCTGCCTTCATAATCCGGCGAATACTGCCCAGCGGCAACAGTAAACGATTCAGCAGGGTGTCTGGTTTAAAGGTCCCCGGCGTGGCTTCATAAAAAATGCCTTTGTCGGGTGATACAATCCGGATGCTGCCCTGGTAGCTCAACAGGTTCAACTTACCGGGTACGGGCAGCCCCTGCATTGCTTCCATGGGTGTTATGCGGAGGGCCTTGTCCAGTGTAGGCGCCAAGGTTATTTTAAATAAACCCATGTAGGCATGTCTTACCCAGATGTTTCCGTTTTTATCTTCCACCAATCCTTTGGCGGCAATGCCATCGGTACCGGCTATATGATGATGGTAAACAATCTTTCCCGCATCGTTCCGTTTGTAAATATCCAGTCCAAGATAATTGCCTTGTATATAATAGCCGGGGTATTGGAGCAATGGCTTGAAGGTCCAGCCGCCGGGTACATCCGATATTTTTTCTACCTGTTTATCATGAATGCGATAGGTGGCCGCATTGTGGCCGCAGATCAGCTGATGGTCGTATTCTACCAGGTTCCATACCTGCCCTTTTAATTCAGGCAGCAATGTAAAATCTTTGTCGCCTGGCGCCATACAAAACAGGCCATGGTTAGTGGCCAGGTAAAATCTATCCTGATACAAAGCGGCGCTGTACACCGTTCCCAGTTTACCTTCAATATCTTTGTAGTGAAGAAAGGGCGATTGCAGCACCACCTGGTCAATACCCTGATCCAGGGCGGCCCACAGATTACCGGCTTTGTCCGGAAACAATCCCAGTACCGTATTATTCTGTAGCGCATTGCGTTGATGGAGGTGCTGAAGGATATGACCCAGGCCATCGGTAATAATAATACCATTTAAGATAGAGCCAAATACAAACGTGTTTTCATTGATCCGTAAACAGCGGTTGGCTTCATTAATTTTGAGGAAGTCGCCGGCGGCAGAAGAAAAGGGTGTAAAGCTGCTGCCATCATAGAGAAACAACCCATTTTTGGTAGTACAGATCAGGATCTTATCGAGTGCATAGGGTAAGATGCCGGCAATGTTCATGCCTTTCATTACTTCACTGCCACGGATAAACGTTAAGGCATTGTCTTTATATTCAAATAGACCGATGCCTTTGCATCCCATCAGGTAGCGCCCTGCCACATAATGTATAAAGCTGATGGGCGAAGGCGTAACGGTGGTGGTAAGGTGGTTTTTCTTCCATTGGTAGATGCGGGAAAAAGAATGAAAGATCACGGCATTATCGTTGGCTGGCAGAATATTCCATATTTCTTCTCTCCGGAAAACACTATCGGTAATACCGCTGCTGAGCGAGTGATACTGCAACCTGCCATTGAGTAATTTTTCCCAGTAGCCGAATTCTGCAAATCCGCCGGTATAAATCTTATTGTGGCTGTCTACCGCTACCGACCTTACAATTTGCCGGTAGGGGAGATGATAGAGTTGCCATTCGCTGCCGTCGAAACGTAACAGGCCCCGGGAGTTCGCCACATAGATTTGTCCCTGCGCATCCTGCGCTACACACCAGTTTTGTTTATATGCATTGTATTCCTGCCGGGTGTAGTGTATTACTTCCGGGAGGCCAAGACCGGCAGGCATTGCCTGTGCAAGGATGTTGGCAGAGAAAAAAAATTGAATAACAAAAAGAAAGGCAATAGGCCACCTGTTCATGCTCAGCTACTTGTTGGTTGATGATCACGAATGTAGCTTTTTCCTTTGTTTTAGCGAGGGAGTCGGCTAATTTTGTGCTTCGTTTTTTCACCGGAAAGATGTATCTTAAGTAGCTGTTGCAAATATCTGTTCACTGTAGGGTGCCTCCGCCCTCGCGTTTAGCAAATCAACCACGTCATTAAAAACAGGCTCCCGTTATGCAAGTAATCAAATTTACCGCGGCTATCCGGATCAAGGCAAGTGCTGCGAACGTTTTTGACTATACGCAGGATTATGGCAAACGACTTCAATGGGATAGCTTCCTCAAAAAGGCCGACCTGATGGATGGCGCCAGTACGGCCGGTAAAGGCGTAAAGGCCTATTGTGTGGCGCAAAACGGTCTGGGGATGGTAACAGAGTATGTGACCTACAATCCGCCTAAAGTAACCGCCGTCAGGATGAGGAAAGGACCCTATATGTTTAAATCATTTCTGGGCTCATGGACCTTTAAAGCCATCGATCTTCATACTACCGAAGTCATCTTTCTATATTCTTTTGCCGTCAGGTTTCCGTTTACCCTACTGGCTAAATTTATCACGCGTCACCTGGAAAGTAATGTAAAACAACGACTGGCCGACCTGAAGTATCATATAGAATACCAGCAGGCAGTTTAAAAGATGGATGCACTTTGTCCAATCGGGGAAATTCCATTTGTTATGAAGGTATAGTCATTATTCAGGAACGCTAAAAACTTAAAGACATGGATGAGTTTATGTTAATTTTCAGACATCAGGACGGCAAAAAGATCGCTTCTCCGGAGCAAATGCAGATTTGGATGAAGCAAACGATGGACTGGATTGGCGGTATTGCTGCCCAGAACAAATTCAGCGGCGGCAACGGACTGCCTTTCGACGACGCCAGGATCGTACATTCCAACCAAATGGTCACCAATGGTCCTTTTGGCGAAATCAAAGAAACCATTGGCGGATACATTATCGTAAAAGGTAACTCCGTAGAAGAAGCCGTGGAATTTGCAAAAGGCTGTCCTATTTTACAGGGAGAAGGCAATACGGTAGAAGTCCGTAAAATTGCCAAGTCAGATGGTGTTCATTAAAAAGTAAATAGAGGCGATAACAACAATAATTGCATAAAAGTTATTGTTGTTATCGCCTCTTTGTTCGAATGATGCAACCTGATTTGATACCGCATTTGTTCCGGTCAGAATTCCGGAAAATTACAGCTGTCCTCTGTAAAGTGTTTGGTATGGAACATATGGAGATCGCTGAAGACCTGGCCAGCGAAACATTTCTGGCCGCACTGGAATCATGGCCCTACAAAGGGATTCCGGAAAACCCCACCGCATGGTTGTATCTCGTGGCTAAAAACAAAGCCAAAAATTATCTGCAACGAAACCAGCTTTTTGCCGAAAAAATTGCTATCCAAATAAAAAGTAACTCCCCGGAAGCCGCGGAAATGGACATTAACTTATCCGAAAAAAATATAGCAGACAGCCAGTTGCAGATGCTCTTTGCTATTTGTCACCCTGCTATTCCGGTGGAAGCGCAAATCGGCCTGGCCCTTCGTATCCTCTGTGGGTTTGGTATCGAGGAAATAGCCAACGCATTTTTAACCAGTAAAGAAACCGTCAACAAACGGCTTTTCCGGGCCAAAGAAAAGTTGCGCCTGGAAAAAGTAGAGATCCTGTTTCCCGGCAAAACAGAAATCAATAACCGGCTGGATACCGTACTGATGACATTATACCTGTTATTCAGCGAAGGGTATTATTCTGAAACACAGGATGTGGTGCTGCGGGAAGATCTTTGCCTGGAAGCCATGCGCCTGACTTATTTGTTGATTGAACATGCACCCACCAACCTGCCCCGCGTTAAGGCACTGTTTTCACTGATGTGTTTTCACGCCTCCCGCTTTGAAGCGCGGAAGAGTGAAAACGGTGAAATCGTATTATACCAGGACCAGGACGAATCCCGCTGGAACGAAGCACTCATTGCCCGGGGCGCCTATTTCTTACACGCCGCATCCGCAGGAAAGCATATGTCACGCTACCATGTGGAGGCAACTATTGCTTACTGGAATACACAGAAAACAGATACGCCGGAGAAGTGGGAAAATATTTTGCAGCTCTACAATCGTTTATTGCAAATGGTATATTCGCCCATAGCGGCGCTGAACAGAACCTATGCGCTCTCAAAGGTGAAAGGAAAAGAAGCGGCTATTGCAGAAGCGGAAAAGTTGCAGCTCTCGGGCAATCATTATTATTTTGTGCTGCTCGGTGAGTTATACACGGGTATTGATAACGCTAAAGCGATGCAGCATTTGCAGGAGGCATTAATGCTGGCTAAAACGGGTACGGATAAACGAACTATTCAGCAGAAGATGGCGGGGCTTGGGTAATAGGAGGGCGATAGGTCATAAAAAAAGCGCATTACTTTGAAAAAAGGTAACGCGCTTTTTTATGATTTCAATGTGTTTGAGAAAATTCGTCGTTATTGCTGCTGCCTAAAAATCCCCATCTCCGAAATCATCGGTTCCGTACGGGAGGAAGTGATACGCAATCTCACAAATTGTGCGTTCACATCCGGGAAGGTGAGCATCCGCTTATAACCAATGGTGGTGCCTTTGGTGGCTTCCTTCCATTCGTTGCCCGCCTTATATTCCAGCACAAAGTTTTCTACACGTTGTCCTTTCCGGATGTATTCCTGCAGGCGACATACATTGAATGTTTGTACCTTACCCAGATCGAATTCAATGGTGCCGGTGGTGTCTTTATCTTTGGTCGTCCAGTAGGTATTTTTGTTAGCATCGGCGAGGGCCTTTGTATTTTTATTATTGCTGGCAGTGATGGTTGCCTTACTAAGCAGGTTTTCGGAGAAGATGCGATCAATCGAATTTTTCCATGCCGTGAGATTTTTTACGTCGCTATCGGCTATCAGTCCTCGTTTATCCGGTGGGATATTGAGAAGTAATACCCCATTTTTTCCTACGGAATTAAAGTAGATATCCAGCAGTTTTTCCGGTGATTTTACTTTCTCATCTTCCTGTTTGTGATAAAACCATCCTGGCCGGATAGATACATCCGTTTCGGCAGGATACCATACCAGGCTGTTGGCTTTGTATAGCGCATCGCGGCTGCCCATATCTTCGCCGTTACCGTATCCAGAAGGTTTGATCAGCAGCTCTTTTTGTGATAAAGCAGCTACTGCGTTTTGATCTAAGTTATTAGCTGGCACTACACTCCATTCGGTGCTTCTGCCATAACCTGATTCGGTGCCTACCCAGCGTACATCCGGTCCCATTACCGCAATCACGGCGCCGGGTTGTAATTTACGGATGAGGGTATACCAACGCTGAAAATCGTAGACCTGCTTTTTTCCATTGGGACCTTCGCCATTGGCGCCATCAAACCATACTTCGTCCACGCGGCCGTAGTTGGTTAAGAGTTCCGTTAGCTGGTTAACAAAGTAATCATTGTAAGCATCGGAGCCATATACCGGGGAGTTTCTGTCCCACGGCGACAGATATACGCCGAAGCCCATGCCTGCTTTATGACAGGCATCTGCTACTTCTTTGACCACATCTCCTTTGCCATTTTTCCAGGGACTGTTTTTTACGGAGTGTGCTGTATACTTACTGGGCCATAAACAAAAACCATCGTGATGTTTAGCTGTCAGGATCACTTGTTTTATACCGCCGGCTTTGGCAGCCCGTACCCATTGGGTAGCATCCAGCTCGCTGGGGTTAAAAAGCGAAGGAGATTCTTTTCCATCTCCCCATTCCCTTTCTGTAAAAGTGTTCATACCAAAATGAAGGAAACCGGTGACTTCCAGTTCCTGCCAGCGCAGCTGCCGTTCCGTAGGACGTACATTGGCGGCTTTACGGATAATGGTGGCCGCATCATCGCCCGGTAAAATACTTACATAGGACGATTGTTGTGCGTGGGCCACCATTGCCGTTCCTACACTATAGGCAAGCGTTAAAAAAAGTAATTTTTTGTTCATGTTCAGCTGTATAAAAAGCCAGTATACAGCAATTTTTTTATTAAAAAAAACAAGGCCCTGGCATATTACCCGATGAACGCTTATCTTAACGTCATCA
>NZ_DATCVJ010000148.1:0-5557 GCF_036566945.1 Chitinophaga sp.
TTTTCAAGCATGATAAGGATAAGTGGCCCTAAACGGTTAACAGAGGCGGGGGGCCCGCCGTCTGTTTGCAGACAAAGGCGTGTAAGGTGTTGAAGGGATGGATGTTATTATGCGTGGGTGTATTATACTTGAATTCCATAACTTTATTGGATGAAAGCGAAAGAAACCGTTGACGAATTTTTCGAATTACATGGTAAAGAATATCCGAGCGGGCAATTCAATGTGAACCGGCTGGAGGAATTTGGTTGCAGCAGTACGAACCTGCCGTCGAATAGAAGGGATTTTTATAAAATATCGCTGATCACTAAAGGAGGCGGGATCTTATCTTATTCTGACAAGTCCATTCGTATGGAGGAGGTAGCGCTTTCTTTTATGAACCCCATGATTCCTTATTCCTGGGAACCCCTCACCGATCAGCAAACGGGGTACTTTTGTTTGTTTACCGAAGATTTCATTGACGCCAATTTAAAAAATGGCGGTCTTGCCCAATCCCCTTTATTTAAAGCGGGTGGCAATCATGTATTTTTTCCCGATAAAGAAAAAACAGGTTTTCTTCAAAGTATTTTTGAGAACATGATCCGGGAAATGCAGGCTGGCTATGCGCATAAGTATGACCTGCTGCGGAGTTATGTGCAGATAGTCATGCACGAAGCACTTAAAATGCAGGCGCCGGAAACGTACTACCAGGCTGGCAATGCGGGTCAACGTATCAGTGAGTTGTTCCTTGAACTATTGGAAAGACAATTCCCCATTGATCCGCCTCACCAGATGATTCGTTTTAAAAATGCCAACGAGTTTGCAGCGCAGTTATCTGTTCATACCAATCACCTGAACCGGGCGTTGAAAGAAACTACCGGCAAAACCACGACAGACTGGATTGCCGGAAAGATCACACAGGAAGCCAAAGCGCTGATTTTGCACAGCAACTGCGATATCGCGGAAATCGGGTATTGCCTCGGCTTTGAGCATGCGTCTAACTTTAACATCTTCTTCAAAAAACAAACGGGACAAACACCTAATCAATTTCGTAAAGCGCCTGTTTCCATTTCATAAGTACCGGTTTGATTCGCATAACTTTAGGGAGATGTGGGCCGCTATCTTTGTGTCATAAAAAAAAGACATGGCACAAGACATCTTACAAGACAAAGTAGCACTCATCACCGGCGGTACCACCGGCATAGGTTTAGCAACAGCCACCTTATTTCTCCGCAATGGCGCGAAGGTAGTGATTGCCGGCCGCCGTGAGAAAGAAGGACAGGCCGCACTGGCCCAACTCCAACAAATCAGCCCCGATGTTCATTTCGTGGCAACAGATGTATCTCAAAGCAGCGCCGTACAACAACTCATAACGGAAACGGTACAACGTTTCGGCAAACTGGATATCGCGTTCAATAATGCCGGGATAGAAGGGCATTTTGCGCCCATCGAGGAAACACCGGAAGAAGAATTTGATACCGTCATCGGCATCAATCTGAAAGGCGTTTGGTTATCGGCTAAATATGAGATTGAGCAGTTTAAGAAGCAGGGCACCGGTGGCGCCATTGTGAACACTTCTTCCTGGCTGGCCCGTGGCGCCGCTGCCGGCTCCGGAGTCTATTCTGCCAGCAAGGCCGGCCTGGATGGTATGATCCGTGCATTGGCCATAGAAACGGCACCTGCCGGCATTCGCATCAACAACATCCAACCCGGCTATATTCATACGCCTATGTTTGACCGGTTTTTCCCTGCAGAAAATGCGGAAGAACTACAAGCTCCTTTTAAGAAACATGCACCGGTGGGTCGTTTTGCAAAACCCGAAGAAGTAGCAGAACTGGTATTGTGGCTCAGCAGTCCGGCCGCCTCTTTTGTTACCGGTGAAAGCATACTGGTAGACGGTGGTTTGGCCATTGGCGGACAAAGAGGCTAAGACTGTTCTTACAGCGCCGATGGCGCCACGCCATACGCCTTTTTAAAGGCAAAGGAAAAATGAGAAAGATCTTCGAAACCCACTTCGAGGTATACGTCCGACGTTTTTCTTCCTTTCTCTTTAATCAGGTAATAGGCTTCCTGCAGGCGCTTTTGTTGCAGCCAGCGACTGGGAGAAGTATGAAATATTTTTTCGAAGTCGCGCTTAAAAGTAGCCAGACTCCTGCCTGTTAAATAAGCAAACCTTTTGATGGCTACGTTGAATTGGAAATTCTTCAACATAAAAGCTTCGAGGTCTATTTTACCGGGTTCGCTGAAATCGAACAATACGTTTTTCAGCTCCGGATTTACTTTTAGCAGAATGAGTATGGCTTCTTTTAATTTCAATTTCAGCAAATCATCATTGCCGGACTCGCTGAGTCTATCATATGGTTGCAATGACTGCATATAGCTTTTGTACAGCGGATCCGGCTTTAGCATTGTCACCACAGGACCTTCTACCTGTTTGTCGGAAGCATAGCCATATTCCAAACTAAAGTCACGCAGGGTTTCTTCTTCCAGATATACCGAGATGGTTTTCGCCTCTCCATTTTCCGGCGGTTGTTTCAGGAATTTAAGCAGGTGATTGCGGCGGATGAAGGTGAGTGCTCCTTCATCGCAAACATGCGCCGTTTTGCCATCATTGAAAGTGATCGATCCTGCAATCTGGTAACTGAACACATGTACCGGCACAAATTGTTCTCCCTCCCTGGTCCTGTTAGCATAACAGGAATATACTATTTGCTTCGACATATGACTACAATATAAGTGTTTTCGGTTCTACATATTCTTCCAGTCCGTATGCGCCAAATTCCCGGCCAATACCGGACTGTTTAAAGCCACCGAAAGGCGCCATGGGATCATGTTGCAGGCAATTAATCAGCACTCTTCCTGCAATGAGTTTTGCCGCCACTTCGCGGGTCTGATTCATATCGGCGCCGCTTACATATGCCTGCAAACCATACACCGTATCATTGGCGATCTCGATTGCTTCGGCTACATTTTTATACGTCATCAAAGATAACACGGGTCCGAAAATTTCTTCTTTGGCAATGCGCATATCATTTGTTACGCCGGCAAAGACAGTCGGTTTTACAAAGTTGCCGGCTTCCAGTCCTTCCGGATGTCCTTCGCCACCCGCCAACAATTCAGCGCCTCCGGCGATGCCCAGCCGGATATATTCCTGCACGCGTTCGTACTGTTTTAGGCTCACCAGCGGTCCTACTTCCGTTGCGGCGTCCCTTGGATCTCCCACCTTCACTCGTGCTACGGCGGTCTTCAGCAATGCTTTCACTTCTTCCAGGCGGTGTTCCGGTACCAGCAGTCGTGAGCCTGCAATACACGCTTGTCCGTTATTCATAAAGCAGGCGGATACTGCCAGCTGAATGGCCTTCTCAAAGTCCGCATCCTCCAGGATGATGTTGGCAGATTTACCGCCTAATTCCAGTGTTACCCGTTTCATGGTGTCTACGGCGCCACGGGCAATCATTTTACCTACGTTGGTAGAGCCGGTGAAAGAGATTTTTGCAATGTCCGGATGCCGTGTAAGCTCGGCGCCTACTACATCTCCCAAACCATTCACGATATTAAAAACACCTGCCGGGAGCCCTGCTTCATGCAGGCATTCGACTACAATCTGTGTTTGAATCGCACTCATTTCACTGGGCTTGATAACCGCGGTACATCCTGCGGCAATAGCCGTAGCCAGCTTATTACAAATATAGCTCGCATTGGCATTCCATGGCGTAATGATTGCTACCACGCCGAGTGGCATCATTATCACTTCTGAATCGCCTGCTTTCCGTACGAATTCAAAATCCTGTAATACCTTTTTGTAATGCAGAAAGCTATTTGCCGCCAGCTGATTGGATGCCAACGCACGTTCTTGCGGCGCGCCATATTCTTCCACCGTAGCCGCTACCAGGTCGTCCATTCTTTTCATCATCGCATCGTATAGCCGTTGGAGGTAGTTGCTCCGCTCCGCCACCGTTGTTTGCGAAAACTGTTGAAAAGCCGCTTTCGCGCTGGCGATGGCCCGCTGAGTATCTGTTTCGTCGCCCAGCACCACCTGCCCGATCAGGGCGTTGGTGCTGGGATTAATCAGATTGAAAGTGTTTGTGCCATGTGGCTTTACAAATTCACCATTGATATAAATATGATCTATTGCTTTCATCGTTGTTACTATTTTTGTGAAAATGCTTGTCCTGCTGCTGTCTCCAGGAAATCCACTGCCTCATCATGATCGGTGGAATTAGTTACCGGGAGCCATTCTTCGAATGATGCCTGTCGCGCTGCATCTGCCTGTTTTAAAATACCTGCTGCCTCACTGCCCAATACCAGATGTACCGGAGGTGCCGGATGATCTACCAAATCCACCATCACCTTCGCTGCCTTTTCAGGATCTCCTGTTGGCACGAAATTCCCATCTTTCAGGAAGCTGGTGAACCAGTCGACCGTAGACTCATACCCTTCTACCTGCGGCGCATACGTCATAGAAGCACCGCCCCAATCAGTTCTAAAGCCACCCGGCTCTATGGACGTCACGAAGATGCCCAGCGGCGCTACTTCTTTCGCCAGCCCCTCTGTAAAGCCACCCAGTCCAAATTTAGCCGCCTGGTACATGGTTAAGCCGGCCATGCCTACGCGGCCACCTATGGAGCTGATTTGCAGGATACGACCGGAACGCTGCTTCCTCATATAAGGCAATACCGCCCGGCTAACAGCGATGGGCGCATAAAGGTTCGTCTCCAGCTGGCTACGCACCTGTTCTTCCGTGAACGCTTCCGCTGCGCCGGTAATACCAAAACCAGCATTATTCACAAGCACGTCTATTCTGCCGAAATGTTGGATGGCTTTTTCTACTGCCTGTTGAATTTGTGCATTGTCTGTTACGTCCAGTTGTATAGGGAGGATCTGATCGCCATATTTATTCGTAAGATCTTGCAGTTGTTCCGGGTTTCTGGCGGTAGCGGCTACGCGGTCGCCTTTAGCTAATACAGCCTGCGTGAGGCTACGACCGAGACCGCGGGCACTTCCTGTGATGAACCAAATCTTTGTCATGATTTTTTGTTTTTGTTCTGACAAAGGTAGGTGGGATTCGGGGGCGGGGTTTTGTTGGGCGGCTCAAATGTGGTTTGTTGGGAGGCTCAGGGGAGTTATTTATGCGCAAATACTTATTGAAAAAACAGATACTCTCCAGAATAAACCCAACCATCTAACAGGGGTAGCGTCTGAACTTCATTTGGTATAACACCATCAACAAATTCAAATTTACTGATAGTCTTCCAACCATGTGGAATCTCATCAAATGGTTTAAAAAATTGCTGACTTATATTTCGTAAAAGTATTTTACAATTTAGTATTGTACCATCAATTTTAACAACTTTCGTAAAACAATAACCAATAGGAATATCAAACTCTGAATAACCACAAAAAAAATCATCTGATTGCTGTTCAATTCCCGATAATCCAATGCTTCAGCAAAATTAACTTCCAACTCTTTTTTAATCTTACCTACTATTTTTATCCTTATTTTTTCCATAATTATTCCTTGTGTTTCAATACAGTAGCTTATAAAGATCGATTTCCGACAGAAGAATAGGTATTTATTGTT
>NZ_DATCVJ010000149.1:0-21957 GCF_036566945.1 Chitinophaga sp.
GGGAAAATGGGTATTGCCATTGCAGAAGCCCTGGCAGATGCCGGCGCCAACGTACAATTGGTACTGGGCCCCACTTCCCAGCAAACTACCCATACCGGCGTAACCACCATCAGGGTGCAAACCGCCCAGGAAATGTTTGACGCGGTTACCGCCCGCTTTCCCAACGCAGCGATTGTAGTGGCCGCCGCCGCAGTAGCGGATTACCGCCCCGCAAACGTGGCAGATAAAAAGATTAAAAAAGGGGAAGCCCAATTACATATTGATCTCGAAAAAACACCCGATATACTCCGCTCATTAGGCGACCACAAAGGCCCTCAGCAATTGCTGATCGGCTTCTCCCTGGAAACAAACAATGAAAAGGAATATGCCCTGAAAAAGCTACGGGAAAAGCACCTCGACATGATCGTGATGAACTCACTCGCTGACGCAGGTGCCGGATTTAACTATGATACCAACAAAGTAACGCTGTTTGATAAAAATGGAAATGAAACCAGTTTCCCGCTGAAATCAAAACAAGCCGTGGCTCAGGATATTGTTTCCGCTATAATCGAATTGCAACATGCATAACCGTTTCCCGTTTATCCTGCTCATGGCAGGCGCATTTGTATTATGCTGCATCCGCCCCGTGCAGGCCCAGGAAATCAGGGCTAATGTGTCGGTAGTGGCCGGCCAGGTGCAGGGGGTAGACAAGAAAATATTTACTACCCTGCAGAATTCTATCCGGGAATTTCTCAACAACCGCCACTGGGCCAACGACGCCTTTACACCGGCGGAACGGATAGAATGTAATTTTTTGCTCAACGTAACCGGTACCTCCGGCGCAGATAGTTATAAGGCCACACTGACTATACAGGCCACCAGACCCGTTTATAACAGCAGCTATGTCACCAGTCTGCTGAATATCCAGGATAATAACGTGGTATTCCGCTACGTTGAATTTCAACAACTGGAATACAGCGATACCCGTATAGTAGGCAACGATCCGCTGTCGTCCAATCTCACAGCCATTCTTGCTTATTATGTAAATATTATCCTGGGACTGGACTATGATTCTTTTTCTCCACGTGGTGGCGATGTGTACTTCAAAAAAGCACTCAACATTGTCAATAATGCTCCTGATGGGAAAGATATTTCCGGCTGGAAAGCTTTTGAGGGCAATCGTAACCGCTACTGGTTGCAGGATAACCTCCTGAATGCGAAATTTCTGCAGTTCCATGATGTGATGTATCAGTATCACCGGATGGGACTTGACGTGATGTATGACGATGTGAACAAAGGTCGCGCAGCCATACTGAACTGCCTGAACATGTTGTATTCTATTCATCAGGACATTCCAAATTCCATGCTGATGCAGACATTTTTCAGCGCCAAAGGAACTGAGTTACAGAAATTATTTGCCAAGGCGATGCCGCAGGAGCGAAGTCGTGCTGCTGAACTGCTGTCGCAGATGGACGTGCCTAATGCACAGAAGTATCAGGCCATGAAATAAGCTGCCGGCTATTAAAGAATACCACTACACTAAAAGCTAAAAGCTAATAGCTATAATGAATAACATGATGTTGAAATCTGCCACCCTGGCTTTGTTTGTATTGTTTTTGTTCGCCTGTGGTGATGGGGATAATGTGCCTTCAAAGTATATGTCCAAGGAGAAAATGAGTAGTATCCTGGAAGATATGTCTATTGCCGATGCCTATAGTAATGAGCAACCATTCACCACAACTTTTTCTCCTAATTACGATTCTGTGAGACAGGAGAAAGTAAAGATTTACTATAAGCAGATACTGGATATCCATAAAGTGACGGTAAAGGAGTTTATGGATAGTTATAAATATTATGAAAGTCATCCCAGCAGATTAAAAGAAGTGCTGCAAATAGTGCAGGCAGATGTAGCTGCGAAAAAGCAGCGGCTGGGTAACCCGATGGATGAAAACGCGCCCCTGCGTTTTCGGGTAAAGAGTCTTTTCCCTTATGCAGACAGCGTGCTATTGCTGCCGAAAGCCGATACTATCCGGCCTTTTGTTAAGCGGCAGCGTTAATCTATAAAACACCAAAACATGAACAAAGTAGTAGCTAATGCCGACGAAGCCTTACAAGATATCCGGGATGGAGCGGTGCTGATGCTGGGAGGGTTTGGTTTGTGTGGGATTCCGGAAAATTGTATTGCCGCCCTGGTAAAAAAAGGGGTGAAAGACCTTACCTGTATTTCCAATAATGCCGGGGTAGACGACTTCGGCCTGGGGCTGTTGTTAAAAACGCGGCAGATCAGGAAAATGATGTCTTCCTATGTAGGTGAAAATGCAGAATTTGAAAGACAGTTGCTGGCCGGAGAGCTGGAAGTAGACCTGATTCCACAAGGTACACTGGCCACCCGGATCCAGATGGCAGGAATGGGTATTCCTGCTTTTTTTACGCCTGCCGGTTACGGCACTGAAATCGCTGAAGGGAAAGAAGTCCGTGAATTTAATGGAAAACCCCATCTGATGGAACTGGCGCTGCACGCAGACTATGCCATTGTAAAGGCATGGAAAGGCGATACAATGGGTAACCTGATATTCCGCAAAACCACGCGGAACTTCAGCACTTCTATGGCCAGAGCAGGGAATGTTACTATTGTAGAAGTAGAACACCTGGTGCAACCCGGAGAGCTGGACCCCGACCAGATTCACGTACCGGGCATCTATGTGCATCGCATTTTCCAGGGTAGTAATTATGAAAAACGGATTGAACGCAAGACCGTAAAGATCTAGTTCATCAAATTTCCCACTCTTCAAATCTGATTTTATGTCGCTCGATAAATATGGCATTGCCAAAAGAATAGCGCAGGAACTACAGGATGGTATGTATGTGAACCTGGGAATTGGTATTCCTACCCTGGTATCCAACTACATTCCTGCCGGTGTTTCTATTATGTTACAATCTGAAAACGGTATACTGGGTATGGGCCCTTATCCTGCTGCGGAAGACATTGATGCAGACCTGATCAATGCAGGTAAAGAAACCGTTACACTATTGCCCGGCGGTAGCTTTTTCGATTCTGCCGAAAGCTTTGGGATGATCCGTGCAGGTAAAGTAGACCTCACGGTATTAGGCGCCATGGAAGTATCTGATAAAGGCGATATCGCTAACTGGAAGATTCCTGGTAAAATGGTGAAAGGAATGGGTGGTGCGATGGATCTCGTAGCTTCCGCGCGGAATATTATTGTGGCGATGATGCATACCAATCCCAAAGGAGAAAGTAAACTGCTGCCCCAATGTACACTTCCGCTTACAGGTGTTAACTGTGTAAAGAAGATTGTAACGGAGTTGGCTGTACTGGATGTTACGCCCGATGGATTTAAATTATTGGAGCGCGCACCGGGTGTAAGTGTGGACGAAATCCGTTCTAAAACCGCTGGTAAATTGATTGTAGAAGGTGAAATTCCGGAGATGAATATCTAACAGGATAACTACGTATATACATATCCGTGCCCTGCTTTCCTTACCGGGAGAGCAGGGCATTTTTATTTTTATGAAATAGTTGGATTTATACTATATAATTAATTTAAATGTTTATAATTTTACATACTTAAATTATTAACCTCATTTGTTTAGTTATTTCTAACCTATAATCATCACTATGAAAAGGATTTTTACATTCCTGCTACTGTCATGCTGCACCACTTATTCGTATGCCCAGGAACTGGCGGGCTTCCGTACCAGTAATTATGCGGGCGTAAACAGTGTGTTTTCTAACCCTGCCAGCATCGCCGATAGCCGTTATCGCTGGGACGTTAATTTATTCGCGGTAAATGTGGGGGTTTCCAACAACCAGTTAAAGTATAAACTGGGAGACATCGGGTCGTCGTTTAACGAGGATACCATCAAGAGCCAGTTGTTTGGACAGAGCAAAGGCTTAACCAAAGCACTGGTAAACGTAGGCGTGATGCTGCCTTCTGCCATGTTTAATGTAGGTAAATTTACCTTTGCTGTTACTTCCCGCGTACGGGTAGTTGCCAATGTTACTGACGTGGATGGTAAGCTGACAGATAAGATCATGAATGATTTGTCGTCTAATGCCAACCTGCCTTACGACATTAATTCCAACGCTAATATGCGGGTTGCTGTCAATGCCTGGGCAGAATACGGGGTATCTGTAGCACGAGAAGTGCTGGTAATGGGACCGCACTACCTGAAAGCCGGCGTTAGCCTGAAATACCTCTCTGGTGCAGGTAACGGAACGATCAACATTGATCACTTACATGCGACGATGAATGTAGACGAAGGCCAGCAGGATGCTTACCTGACTAATGCTTCCGGAAAAGTAGGAATGAACTTCGCTGGTTTTAATGTGTCTGATTTTGACGTAGCAGATGCGACGCAATTTACCGGTCATGGTGTTGGCGCGGAGTTGGGTGCTGTATATGAATACCGTCCTGAAAGCGAAAGCAAAGGTGCTAATAAATACAAGTTCCGTTTAGGTGTATCCCTGATGGATATTGGTAAAATTAAGTATGAGCGCGATGTTACGCGTAGCGGTACCTTTACCGTTGGTATCCCCGTCGGTCAGCAGTTTTCGCTGAAAAACCTGGATGGTGTCCAGTTGGATAATTACAAAACGGAGCTTGGTAAATATCCGCAGTATTTTACACCTGCCGGTGATAACAGTAATTCTTCCTATTCCGTGAGCCTGCCTACTACTTTACAACTGAATGGTGACTATCATATTCATCATGCTTTTTATGTAAATATGGATGTACAGCTGTCATTGGCCAGTGGTAAGAACAAGCCTTACAATGCCCAATACTACAGTGGTTTCAGTATTACTCCCCGCTATGATGGCCGGGTCTTCGGTTTCTTCCTGCCTGTTAGCTACAATGAATTGTCTAAGCTGAATGCTGGTGCCAGCTTCCGTGTAGGACCGTTGTTTGTAGGTTCCGGTAGTGTGTTGAGCGCTTTACTGGGTTCTTCGCATCAGCTGGATGGCTTTGTAGGCATTCGTTTTGGCGGTTTACAAAAACGTAAATAATCATGAATTTGGGATTCCGGATTGATTTAAAATCAGATATTTTGTTTCGACAATACATACTTCCCTGAAACAAAATCCGGAAATCCCAAACTTCTGAAATCGCCAAATAAATGGTATCTTTCAACTTGCTAAATTAGTTCGAGGTGCAAGTTGGATTTCTTTGTTATAACGGTAAATATATTCCTGCGGCTGACCCGATTTTTACTGCCGACAATCGTTCCTTCAGATACGGGGATGGATTTTTTGAAACCCTGAAAGTATACCAGGGAAACGTATTGCTGGCGGACCTGCATTTCGAGCGCTTGCTCGCCAGTTTACATCTGCTGCACTTTGATATTCCCACTCATTTTACCAAAGCATTTTTTGTTAAGCAGATCATAGATCTCTGCAACAAAAATAATATTGCGCATATGGCCCGGGTAAGATTGGCTATATTTCGCTCTGATGGCGGATTATATGATCCGATCAACAACCTGCCCAATTATATTATTCAATCCTGGGAATTAAGCAAAACGGTACTGGAATTAAATCAGAACGGTTTGGTAACAGATATATTTCCGGATGTGAAAAAGAGCTGTGATAAATTATCGGCTGTTAAATCCAATAACTGTTTGCCGTATGTAATGGCAGCCATGTATGCCAAACAACACCGGTTGAATGAAGCTATTTTGCTTAATCAATATGGTCGTGTGGCAGACAGTACGATTGCTAATTTGTTTATTGTACGCGATAAAATAATTTATACGCCACCTCTGACGGAAGGAGGCGTTTGCGGCGTAATGCGGAAGTATCTCCTGAAAGCAGAGCTTCCTTTTAAAGTGCAGGAAAGACCCCTCGATATCGACGACCTCGAAAATGCGGATGAAATATTTTTAACCAATGCCATTTATGGTATTCGCTGGGTGGGCCTTTTCCGCGACAGCAGCTATGGTAATGCCACCGCCGCCATTTTACATGAAGTACTACATGAAGGAATGCTGTAGAGCTGTTAGCTATTAGCTGTTAGTTTTTTAGTAAATGCAGCGATGATGACTCACCATATTTGTTTTGCCGGAAGCGGAGAAAATAATTGATACAGATGGAACAAAAAGTTAGTCTTTGCTGGTTTCGCCGCGACCTGCGGCTGGAAGACCAGGCCGCTTTTTATTATGCATTACATGCGGGGATACCGGTAGTACCGGTATTTGTTTTTGATACCAATATCCTGCACGATCTGGAAGATAAAGCGGATCGCCGTCTTACTTTTATTCATACGGTGCTGGAAGAAATGCAGCAACAGCTGTGTGCAGAAGGCAGCTCGCTGGATGTTTTTTATGGTACGCCTGAAGCTGCATTTGCGCACTGGACCGGGAAATATGCTGTAGCAGCAGTGTATGCCAACCATGATTATGAACCTTATGCCCGCAGCAGGGACGCCGCTGTGGAAAAGCAGCTCAAAGAAAGAAATATTTCCTTTCATACTTACAAAGATCAGGTGGTGCTGGAGAAAAATGAAGTACTGAAAGATAACGGGGAGCCATATACGATTTTTACACCGTATAGTAAAAAGTGGTATGATCAACTTACATTTTTTCATCTCAAACCTTACCCTTGTAAAAAATATATTGCACATCTTTATCAGCAACCGCCAGTGAAAATCCCTTCGTTGAAAGACATGGGTTTTGTGACAGTCGCACCAATATTTCCATCGAAGGAGCTGCCGGCGGGATTGATCAGACATTACGATACTACCCGCGATTTTCCCGCTGTGGACGGCACTTCCCGGCTGGGTATTCACCTGCGTTTTGGTACCATCAGCATCCGGGCACTGTTTCAACATGCCATGGAACTCAATGCTACTTTTGCCAAAGAGTTGATATGGCGTGAATTTTACCAGATGATCCTCTGGCATTTCCCTCACGTAGTAGGTAATTCTTTTAAGAGAGAATATGATAAAATAGCCTGGCGTAATAATGCGAAAGAGTTTGAACGCTGGTGCAATGGTGAAACGGGCTATCCTATAGTGGATGCAGGGATGCGGGAACTGAATGCTACTGGATATATGCATAACCGCGTACGCATGATTACCGCCAGTTTTTTAACCAAACATTTATTGATCGACTGGCGTTGGGGCGAAGCTTATTTTGCGGCAAAACTGCTGGACTATGATTTAGCTGCCAACAACGGTGGCTGGCAATGGGCCGCGGGTTCCGGTTGTGATGCCGCGCCTTATTTCCGCGTGTTTAACCCTACGTTGCAAACACAGAAATTTGATAAAGACCTGCAGTATATCCGTAAATGGGTGCCTGAATTTGAGGGCTTTAATTATGTAAAACCTATTGTAGCACACGAGGAAGCGCGGAAGCGTGCGTTGGAAGTATATGGACATGCATTACGGAAAGGATAAAGCATAAAGCGGAAAACAAAAAGCTATTGAAGCGGATGATAAACAGTTATCCGCTTCAATAGCTTTTTGCTTTTTGCTTTCCGCTCTATGCCTAGTTCTTTAAAACGGCTTGTAGTTTTTTATCCAGCGCATCATGTTCTTCTCCACCACCACCATAACGGGCAATGATCATTCCTTTGGGATCAATAAGAATTTGCGTAGGTAAAGAATGAATACCGAAATGATCACTGGTATCTTCGGGGTTAGGCTGCTCTTTCATGCGTTTCGCCATATCGAGTCCGCGTAGTACATGTTTCCATACACCTATCCCATCTTTTTCTACTGCCTTTCTCCAGGCATCGGGGTTGCGATCGTCGTCTGAAACACTGATGATTTCAAAGCCTTTTTCCTTGTATTGTTTATACAGTTCCAGCAAATGAGGATTGCCTGCCCTGCAGGGAACACACCAGCTGGCCCAGAAGTCGAGCAGCACATATTTACCGCGGAAATCAGCCAACGTCAATTTTTGTCCGTTGATATCTGTCTTGCTGAAATTGAAAGCCATGCTGCCAGGCGATCCATCTTCCAGTTGTTTTATTTCTTTGGCAATTTTCATCCCGTCCTTGCTTTGTTGTAACGAGGTGCTTAGGCTGTTGAAATAATATTTCGCAGAATCCAGTGACATGCTGCCTACTTCAAAACGCATGAGGTAAAGACTGAGGAAGGCGTTGTGATGCTCCCGGATAAATTTTCGGGATAATTGGCTGTTTGTCTCGAAATAGGGCGCCAGTTGTTCGCGGATGGCGCCGGCTTTGTCATGATCCTTTTCGTTGCGCAATGCTTCCATCAGGGGTTTGTATTGTACCGTAGCGGCTTCTTTTTCCTGTTCCAGCTTTACGTTGTCATCGTTGCTTTTAGAGCCTTTCAGGACGGTAGTAGTCAGATCGCCGTTTTGTACAGTAATGGTCATGGCGGCAGGTTCCAGGAAGAGATAAGCCTGTTCCTTTTTATCACCACTCAGGTTCCTGGTAAGCGTGGCAGAAAACACTCCGGGTGTAGGTTGGAGTATGGTTCCTGCAAAGCTGAACCGGCCATTTGTTATAGTGGCACTGTCGGAAATATATTTTTGCCCGTTGTTGTATTGCAGGTAATATTTGGCGGGTGCATTGCCACTAACGGTACCGGATACACTGAATTTTTGTTGTGCAGTAGCTAATTGCGCAATGACTAACGGTAATGATAGTACGCTGATTATTTTCTTCATATACTATTGTGGATTTTGTGTAAGATTAGGATTGAGCGTAATTTCTTCCTGCGGAATACGCAGTAGTATTTTAGGGCTGGTGGCGGTGATAGTGATGGCGCCACTGCCAACGGAAGCATAATCTCTGATCATCGGCAAGCCATTCCGGAAATAGTCGAAAGCGTTATGGCCTTCGAAAGCCAGTTCTATGCGGCGTTGCAGCAATATTTCATTGAAGAGTGCCTGCCCGCTGAGTGTTACTTCCGGTAATCCAGCACGTGTACGAATAATGTTAAGATCTGTTAGTGCGGCATCGTTCTTCCCTAATTTAACATTAGCTTCAGCGCGGTTCAGATATACTTCTGCCAGCCGCACATAGCGGAAAGGAGATCTGCTAAAGATGGCGGCGTAACCGAACATGTATTTCACGGAGGCAATGGTATCTTTAGTCAACCCCGGTGTTACATTCACTTTGTAGTGAGCCGAACGCAGGTCAGTGGCAGATACTAACGATAATAACGCGGAGGAAGGACGATAATAGCCGCCGGTATATCCGGATTGTGTTGGAAATGCATATAACTGGCTGATGGATGAATTGCCATAATCCATATTGCCGGCAAAAATATCTTCCTTATTACTTTTGTTATTGCTGTTATAGTATTGACGATAATCATTGTCTTTTGATAAAGCAAACTTGTTACTGCTGATGACGGCGGTAGCATTATCCACGGCTTTCTGATTGGACGTGACTTCCGGTTGCTGGAAGGTGCCACCCATATACAGGTAAACACGTGAGAGCAAGGCAGCAGCCGCCATTTTTCCGGCATAACTACTAGACTTCTCCTGGTTGAATAATGGCATAGCGGTTTCCAGATCGCTGATGATCTGGTCATACACTGCTTTTACAGTCGCGCGTGCCGGTTTAAAATCGCTGCCGTTGGCAGCAGTGGTAATCAGCATGACGGCGGGGCTGTTGGCCGCATCCTGGTAGTAGGGTTTGCCATATAGGCGCACCAGGTTGAAGTACACGAACGCCCTGATAAACAACGCTTCTGCTTTTGCCTGTAT
This sequence comes from Chitinophaga sp., assembly GCF_036566945.1. Classification (GTDB taxonomy): domain Bacteria; phylum Bacteroidota; class Bacteroidia; order Chitinophagales; family Chitinophagaceae; genus Chitinophaga. The sequence continues at coordinate 9,682 of NZ_DATCVJ010000149.1, forward strand.
GATCACCGGATTTTGCTCGTCTTTTGCTACATTGTCCAGCAATTTGTTGGCATGAAGAATAGCAAAATAGCTGGCTCGCCAGAAGTTGTACGTCCAGCTATGATCCTTATCGGCGGAGTTGATATAGTTAAACGCATCGCTGTTCATATTGGGACCGAGATCGAGGGAATGAATATTATTTCCCAATGCTTCCGGCAGAAACATAGCAATGCCACCATAGCCAAAGGCATTGCTTTCCATGCCTATGCCGAGCGTGATCATAGGATACAAACCTATGGCAGCCTGTGAAAATCCGTCAGGTGTTGAAAACTGTGCTGCTTCATTCGTCACATTATGTGGACGGAGTTCATCCAGTTGTTTATTGCAGGCGCTTAATATAAAGGTGCTGATAACAGCTAATAGTATTTTCCGATTCATGTGGCAGTAGTTTAGAAAGTTACGTTGAGACCAGCGGTGATACGTCTTGGGTTGGCATTTTCGATACCGATACCGGTGAAGCTGGCATTACCGATAGGAGCGCCCTCGGGGTCGGCGCCTACATAGTCTTTATGCTTAATCACAAATACATTATCCATACTCACGAATACGCCTGCACGCTGCGCACGCAGTTTAGACAATGCTTTTGGCGTGAGGTCATAACCCAGTCGTATGTTGCGCATACGCACATGACTGGCATTGCCGTATATGAGAGAAGAGTTGCCGGTAAATACTTTCCACTCATCCATTTTACCGCTGTATACATCCGGATAGTTGGCGTTTTTATCGCCGGGCTGCTGCCATATTTTTTGGGTAGATTGCCAGCTGACATTATTTCTGCCGCCGAAGGGGGCCATTGGGTCCTGGAAATTATTGATCAGACTCATAGCGGTATAGTTGCCCACCTGGAACCATATTTCTGCGCTCAGTGAAAACTGTTTGTAGGTGAATGTATTGGTAAAGCCTCCAAAGAATTTCGGTGTTGCAGATCCTACAGACTGGTAGTTGCGCAGATTACCATAATCGCCTATTCCTTCCACCACCTGCAGTTTGCCGGAAGCGTCGTAATTCTGGAATAGTGGTGCGCCATTATCGGGGTTTACACCTACGTAGTGAATGGCTTTGATGACATTGATATCTTCTCCCTTATAACGATAATAGGCGCGGCTGTAACCATCCAGCAACGAATCGTTATATAGTTTTTGAATGCTGTTTTTATTAAAGCTGATATTGAGGTTGGTGGTCCAGCTGAAGTTGCTGGAAACGATGTTCCGGGTATTGAGCATTAATTCCAGTCCCTTGTTAAGTACTTCTCCCACATTTTGATATTGTTGGAAAGAACCTTGTGCAGAGCCTACATACACTTGTTGCAGCAGGTTTTTACTGAGTTTGGAATAGAGATCGGCATTGATTGCTACGCGGTTCCACAATCCAAGATCAATGCCGATGGTATTGTTGACGGTTGTTTCCCAGCTGATATCCGGGTTTTCCAGTTGTGTAATGGCGGCGCCAATACCATTCGCGTTATCATATGGAAAAGGACTGTTGTTGGCATAAAGGGTTTGATTGAGGTATCCATCTCCTACATCCCTGCCGGAAGTTCCGTGCACTACCCGTAGTTTCAACTGGTCGATGCTTTTTACATCTGCCAGAAAAGCTTCCCGGTTAATCATCCAGCCAGCGCTGACGGCATAAAAAGTACCGTATCTTTTGTTGCGGCCAAAGTTGGTAAAAGCGTCTGTACGCAGGGATGCTGCTGCAAAATAGCGGGATGCATAGTTATAGTTCAGTTCACCGAAAGCAGAGAAGCTGGCACGTTCTGTATAGGTGCCTGTAGGCCGGTAGGGACGGTTGTATACATAGCTGATGGCATCACCAAAGTTTTTAGCGGCGCCGGCATTCCGTTCGCCGGCCAGCAGGTTGTAATAACTGGTAGATGATGTTTCGGTATGACGTTTCGCCCACTCTGTTCCTGCCAGAAAGCTAAAGCTATGCTGGCCGAATTGTTTGTTGGCATTGAGTGTATTGGTGCTGATGAAATTAAAAAATCGCGAATCAGTAATAGCCAGTGTGCCATTAACTCCCGCCGCGCCGGGTGAAAAAAGATAGGGATAACCACCGTATTTACCGGAATAACTTCGCGGGTCCAGGTAAGAGTTACCATGTGCATTAATATAATCGATGGTATTGGTGGTTTTAAGGCTTAACCAGGGCAATATTTTGTAACTGAGCCATCCGGTGGCGGTCAGGTGTTGGTTGTCTGTAATAGCCGTATTGTCGTATTTTTTTTCTCCCAGGAAATTCTGGGTATAAGTGGTATAAGGCACCCCGAAATCGTCGGATTGTTTCACCGGGATACTGTCTGCCAGCGAGCCATCTGCTTTATAAGGCGTTACAAATGGCTGGGTCATATACATCGGGGGCATACCGTTACGGGTAATCGTTCTGTCGATGATGGCGCTGGTGTTAATACCACCGGTTATTTTTGCCGAAAATTTTTGTTCGATGTTCAAACGCAGGTTACGACGATCGAAGGTGTTGCCGAAGGTAATTCCCTTTTCTTTATACCAGTCAAGACCTGCGTAGATAGTGGTTTTATCGTTGCCGCTTGTTAAACCGAGGCTCACATCAGAAAAGTCACCATTGTCGTACAGTGCTTTTTCCCAGTCAAAATCTTTTGATTTATCCTCGTCTGTATAAATTCTCCTTTGCTGGATAAAATCGGCAGCGGTAGGGAATTCCTGTTGCAGGGGAGTTGATTCCGCCCATCTGTGTTCCATCATTTTGTCCATCCAGGCGATGTTTTCTGAGGTATTCATAAACCGGATGGCACGGTTTTGTTTGATGGCACCGTAGCGGGTGTCGAGGGTTACGTGTACACCGCTGTTTTGGGCGGCTCTTTTAGTGGTGACGACGATAACGCCCTGTGCGGCCCGTGAGCCGTAGATAGCGGTAGATGCGGCGTCTTTCAGGATGGTAATACTTTCTACATCGGCGGGATTTACCACATCCTGTAATGATTGCGAATTGGAGATAACGCCATCTACTACGAGGAGTGGTCCGAAATAGGTGCTGGTACCGGAAGGAAGAGAAGCAATGCCACGGAGCAGTACCTGTCCTTTGGCTCCTGCGGTGGCACTGGGTTCTACGATGTACATGCCGGTAGTTTTTGCTTTCAGCATAGATAAAATATTGGCAGAGGACACAGAGCTACGCAGTTGACTACCGGAAATTTTTTGCACGGCGCCGGTTAATTCTGCTGCCTGTTTATTGGTGTAACCCATTACCACAACGCTTCCCAGGCTGGTGGCATCTTCTTCGAGTACAATGCGGTTGTCGGTGCCGGATATAGCCTGTGTTTTAGGGCGATAGCCAATGCTGCTGATCATCACAGGATGACCATCTTCTGTGGCGATGGCAAAAACGCCGTTGGCATCTGTTACCGCGCCTTTGCCGGTAATCATATCGCGGATGGTAGTGGCAGGAAGGGGCTGACCTTTTCGGTCGGTGATCATGCCTTTTACCAGCGCAGGTGCTTTATTTACGGCAGATGGATTATTAGGTTTCACCACGCCGATCATATTGCCGCTCAGTCTGAACTCCAATCCGGATGCGGCTTCCAGCTCCTGCAGCAATTCCGTGATATTTCTCGCTTTGGAAGGGAGGGTGATGCGCTGTGCCGGTAATGTGCCCGCCACATAAAAGAATTTCACCTGGTAAGTAGTTTCAATTTTGCGAAAAGCGGCCTGCATGGAAATATCCTGCAGGGGGATTATTTTTTTTTGCTGCCCGTATGAAAGCATACTGGTCATCAATATCAATAACACCAAAGCTGGAAACTGCCATTTTACAGCAGTGCTTAACAGCGCACGGAGGCGCGCATAATTAAAAGTCATGCATCAGATTTTTAAATGTAATGGTTGATACGGTCACCACAGGCGCCGGCAGCCTGCTGGTGATCCCGATTTCAGCGATTTTGGTGGAAACGCTTTTATTAAAATTGAATCGTTACTTTATCCGGTTGTATATGAAAATTACATCCGGCTGTGAAACAAAAAATGTTCAGTACTTTTTCAAGTTTATCATTATCGAAGGCTCCTGAGAACCGTTTGGCATTAGACAGATTTCCTTTTATTTCGAATGGTATTCCATACCAGTTTTCCAGTTGAGCCACTACTTCATTGGCGCTGGCGTTGTTGAATACCAGTTTACCTGTTTTCCAGGTATGGACCGCAATGGTATCGAACGATTGCCGGGTCATTTCCTGCGCTGTTTCATTCCAGCGGGCCTGTTCTCCGGGGGCGAGTGTGAGGGCGTTGGTGTTGCCGGAATTTTCGCTCACCCTTACTTTTCCACTGAGCAGGGAAACGGTGGACTGCGGCTCGTATGGATATGATTTTACCAGGAAGGAGGTCCCAAGTACCGTAGTTTGTATTTGTTTACTGGTCACCACAAACGGATCATCTGTATTACCTGTTACATCAAACAAGGCGGCGCCTTTTACCAATTCTACATGCCGGTGTTTATTGCCGTAGTCGGATGGTATCCTTACGGTAGTATTGGCATTTAAAATAACCGCAGAACCATCGGGCAGCGTCAGCATTTTCCGTTGCCCCCAATCGCTGGAGTATACCAGGAAGGTAACGGGCGGGGTATTGGGCTGTCTTTTTTTCCAGAGCAGGGTGAGGCCCGCCAGGAGAAATACCGCTGCTGCGGCCCGCCACACATAGCTTTGCCAGCGGATACCACGCACCTGCGCGGGAGCCGTTGCTTTTACGGCCTGTTGCAGGCGGGTGAGTTGTATGGCTTTGTCGGTTGCTGCTTCGCCGGTATTGATATTATAATACAACGCTATTGAAGCGGCCACCTTCTCCTGTATTTCAGGATGCAGTGCGATATATGTTTCCCATTTCTCCACAGCCGCTTCATCATTCCGGCGGATATATTGCAGAAAGGTATCGTCGAGTAATAAGTCTAATTCAGTCAGGTCCTTTGGCAGCATTCCCCATCCATTTTTAAAGTAGAGCGACAATCGTTTCCGTTTTACCGGGTGTAGACCGGTAAATATTCAGATTTTGATATTTTTTATTTTAAGCGTGCTTTCTTAAAAAAAATCTAAGGGAATTTATAAGGGAAGTAACAGCAACAGCATTCTCAAATTTAGGTTGCCTGATTTGAGATCTGCAGCCAGTGATTGTTTGAGGGATTTTAGCGCTTCATACAGCTGATTGTACACGGTACGATGTGTTAATCCGGTGAGTTCCGCTATTTCATCATAATTTTTGCCTTCGTAGAAGCGAAGGTTGATCAATTCTTTTTGCCGTGGACTAAGTAAGGTGATGGCTTCCTGTATACGTCCGATGGCTTCTTTATTCTGTTGCTGATGTATCAGCAGTTGTTCCCGGGAGGGGATGTCGTCGCCGGTTTCCTGTTTGATCCACAGCGATAATAGTCCATTGTCTTTTTTTTCCTGTTGCAGATGCAATAGCAGTCGGCGTTTGAAGGAGGTGATAATATAACTGCGTACATTGGTAACGGTACCCAATCCTTCTTTTTTCTCCCAGAGATATAGAAAGACCTGTTGAATACAATCCTTCACCGGTTCGCTTCTGGCGCATATTTTCAGGCCCAGGAAAAGGAGCAAATGATAATACTGATCATACAATGTATATAACGCCTGCTCCTCTCCTTGCCGGAACCTGTTCCACAGGTCTGTATCCTTGTTTTCGATCATACCGTAACAAAAGAACGAAAAAAACAGTTGGTTTACCGGCCGATTTTTTTCGCGGCGGTCATCAGTGCTGCTACTGCTGCTTTTCCTTCACTGCCCAGGTCCAGACTAAAATCATTTACATAGAGGTCGATGTGTTGACGCATCACAGATTCGTCCATTTCCTGTGCATGTGATTTCACATACTCAGAGAGGTGTGGGTAGGTAGTATAGCTGTTTTGCAGGCTTTGGTGAATGAGCGCATCGAGTTGAGTGCGGGTAGCTTCCGGTACATCCTTACGGATAAAGATGCCGCCCAGCGGAATGGGGTTGCCGGTGGTTTTTTCCCAGTATTCGCCCATGTCCATCAGTTTTACCAGTCCTTTTAACTGATAGGTAAAGCGGTTTTCATGGATGATAACGCCTGCATCTACATCGCCATTGAGCACGGCATTTTCTATTTCAGAGAACACCATGATCTTTTTCTTCGTTGCTTCCGGGAAGGCAATGGAGAAAAGGAGGTTGGCCGTGGTGTTTTCGCCTGGAATAGCAATGGTCATGTTTTTGATTTCTTCCAGCGGAATATCTTTTTTAGCGATGAGCAAAGGGCCGCAACCGCGTCCGAGCGCACTACCGCTGTTGAGCAGCTCATATTGATCCTTTACTTTCAGGTATACCGCGAAGCTCAGTTTTGTAACAGATAATTTGCCTTGTAATGCCCAGTTGTTGAGCGTTTCCACATCTTCCAGGTGCGTATCAAAGGTGAAGTCTTGTGTGTCTATTTTGTTATTGACCATTGCATCAAAAATGAATGTATCATTCGGGCAAGGTGAAAAACCTAAAGATAAATGCATATGCTATCAAAATTTTATTGTGCTGTTGTTAAATGCCGGTCAGTGTTTGCACCGTTCTTATCAGTTCTTCATTTAATGTTTTTACGGCGAGAGGAATTTTCCATTTGCTTTTATCTCTGACTTCTACATAGTTAGAGAGGCTTCTCAGCTGAAGGAAGGGAATTTCTTCCAGGAGGCAGGCATAATGGAATGCAGCGCCTTCCATACTTTCTACATCGGGATTGTATTTGCTCACCAGTTTTTGTATGGTAGTCTCGCTGCCGCTCACCAGGTTTACACTGATTCCCGTGGCGATGGGGAGGGGTGGTAATTCCGGCAGGCCGGCAAAGGTATTCTCCAGGGAGGTGCCGGTGAAGGGTGTTTGCGAAGGTTGCCAGAGTTGTATATCAAATAAATCTTTAAACTGATCATTGTCTTCTGCTCCGAGATCGGCCAGGTACTCCCGTTTCACGGTCACTACTTGTCCCAGCTCCCAATCATGGCGGAAACTGCCGCCAATGCCGGCCTGGATGGCAATATCCGGTTTGTGCAGGATCAGGTGACGACCCAGGCTGAAAGCCGTGTGCATCATACCAATCCCGGCAATGAGGACATCGATTTCGCCATTGGCGGCGGATAAGGTGGTGCGTTGTTGGTCCAGGAACTGTAAAAATGGCTGTATTTCCAGTGTGGTAGCCGCGGTTACCAGTATTTTCATGGGGTAAAAATACGGCAAAAATGGATGCTCCCCATGTAAAACAATTGACAGGAATTAGGATAATTTGGGGCTACTCATTTAATAGTGGTATTTTTGCAAAAATTTTTTGCAATAATGATTTATTTAACGCGAGTAGAAAACTTCAATGCAGCGCATAAGTTATCTAACCCGGCTTGGAGCAAAGAAAAGAACGAAGAAGTTTTTGGGAAATGCGCCAATGAAAACTGGCATGGTCATAATTACGAACTGCACGTTACGATAAAAGGTAATCCTGATCCGGAAACGGGTTTTGTATTCAATGCCAAGACTTTAGGTGTTATCATCCGGGATGCTGTTATCGAAAAGATAGATCACCGGAACTTAAATATGGATGTAGATTTCATGGCAGGTAAGTTCACCTCCGCTGAAAATCTTTCTATTGCTATCTGGGATCAACTGGCTAAACACCTGCCGGTAGAAGTACAACTGCATTGTATTAAGTTGTACGAAACCCCTCGCATATACGTAGAATATTACGGAGGAAAGTAGTGGAGACAGGTAACGTATATGTCAGCCTTTGAAATTTGCTAAAATCATATAAGAATGGCGTATAATAAGATTGAAAGTTACGATGAAAAGATCACGTCCGGTCTTGTAGAAAACTATAAAGAATGCCTGCACCTGTTAGGGGAAGATCCTGCCAGAGAAGGATTAGAAAAAACGCCTGAACGTATGGCTAAAGCCATGCAGTTCCTCACCCAGGGTTATCAGCAGGACGCTCGTGCCATCCTGGAAGGCGCCAAATTCACAGAAGCTTATAGCGAAATGGTGATCGTTAAGGATATAGAAATATATTCTATGTGTGAGCATCATATGTTGCCCTTCTTCGGAAAGGCGCATGTAGCCTATATTCCGAACGGATATATTACTGGCCTGAGCAAACTGGCCCGGGTAGTAGATGTATTCGCCCGCCGTTTACAGGTACAGGAACGCTTAACGCACCAGATCCTCGATGCCATACAGGAAACGCTGCAACCGCAAGGCGTTGGCGTAGTAATAGAAGCGCAACATCTGTGCATGATGATGCGTGGTGTACAAAAACAAAACTCTGTCACCACTACTTCCGCTTTCAGCGGCCAGTTTGAACATGGTGATACCAGGGCAGAGTTTATGAAACTGATTTCCAAATAAGAAACTTATAGCGGATTTTGTCTTCCCCAGGATTATACTGATTACATTGATTTTGACGATTTTATTTTGATTATAGAAGATATATAGATATGTATAATACATATTTATATATCTTCGCTCTTTTAAAATCAACATACATCAACATAAAATCAAAAATAAAATCACGAAAATCATCAAAATCAGTATAATCCTGGTTAAGACAAAAAATCGCGCGCAAAGCTAAAACACAATATATCAACATGAAGCATGCTTACGTATTTCCCGGACAAGGATCACAGTTTCCGGGTATGGGCAAAAATCTGTACGACACCAACGCAAAAGCTAAAGAACTTTTTGAGCAAGCCAATGAAATTTTAGGTTTCCGTATTTCTGATATCATGTTCAGTGGTACAGATGAAGACCTGAAACAAACCAACGTTACACAGCCTGCCGTATTCCTGCATGCTGTTATCGCGTTTCTGTGTACAGAACATTCGCAGCCGGAAATGGTAGCAGGTCACTCTCTCGGTGAATTTTCTGCCCTGGTAGCCAATGGCGTACTGTCGTTTGAAGCGGCATTACGACTGGTAGCTGTCCGCGCCAATGCCATGCAGAAAGCATGTGAACTGCAACCATCTACTATGGCTGCTGTACTCGCACTGGACGATGCTAAAGTAGAAGAAATATGTGCCGCTGTTACCGCCGAAACCGGCGAAATAGTAGTACCTGCCAACTATAACTGTCCTGGTCAGCTGGTGATATCCGGCACTATCAAAGGCATAGAAATAGCCTGCGAAAGAATGAAGGCTGCCGGCGCTAAACGTGCATTGGTACTGCCGGTTGGAGGTGCTTTCCACTCTCCGTTAATGGCATCTGCAAAAGACGAATTACAGGCGGCTATCGATACGGCCGTTTTCAATACGCCTACCTGCCCAGTTTATCAGAACGTAGTAGCAGCCGCAGTAACCGATCCTGCACAGATCAAACAAAACCTGATTGATCAGTTAACTGGTGCCGTAAGATGGACACAATCCGTTCAGGCCATGGTAGCAGACGGTGGTCACGAATTCACGGAAGTTGGTCCCGGTAAAGTATTACAGGGATTGATCCAGAAAATTAATAAGGAAACTGTGGTGAATGGAATCAATTAGTGCAGCTATTAGCTTTTAGCAAAAATGCAGCGAAAATAAAAATGCAGCGGAGATGAAGTGTATGCTTAATCTCCGCTGCATTTTTGCTAAAAGCTAAAAGCTAAAAGCTAAAAGCTACAATTCCACCCTCATCTCATACTGAGATAAATAACGTTCCAATCCTGCCTGTGTCAGAAACGTATCTATTTCCGGGAAATGTTCATCAATGTTAATGATGGTCAAAGGTCCCTTCAGGGCATCCGCTGCATGCTGCAATAAGGCAGTACCTATTCCCTGTCTGCGGAAGCGGGGATGGACGGCGATGTTCCTGATTCGCCGGGAGTCCTTATGGACGCTGATATATCCGGCTGTTTCTTCATCTACAATTGCTTCCCAGGTGATGGTGAAGGCGCCTTCTCTTTGAATGCTGCCAACAGTGTTGGACCAGGTAGGCACCATATCCATAAACGTGGATAATCGTGGCCAGTCGGGCGTTTTATTGGCTTTTATGGAGACGTCTGCCACGGGTTTACGCATATCTACTTCGCCTTTGAACGAATGGATGATGCGGGTTTTGTGGAAGCCGCTGTTGGTGTAGGCTTTAATGGCCGGTAGATTGGTGCTGATCACTTCCAGTATTATTTCCCGGATGCCCTGTTGCTGGTAAACGGGGATAAACTGTCCATACATTTTCTGCACCAGGTGTTGCCCGCGGTAGGCGGGTATTACACCGGTGCCACCATTGTACAAAACAGTGGGGTGTATAAGGTTATCTACTGCATGTAAAATGAAACCACCTAATTCTTCTCCTGCAAATGCGCCGATGGAATAATTGCGTTGCAGATTTTCTCCCTGCATCTTTTGTTCCAGTATAGAAGGTGTGAGGTGCAACGGCACTATGTAATCGCTGAAAGCTGCGTTGAAAGTATCGCAGAGCTGCGGTGTGGCTATGTTGTGAAGGGTCCGGAAATCACGAATAAAAATCATAGTGGAATGGTATGTCATCAATATTAATAATGATTGATGACATACCCTCCCTGAATTTTATGAGCGGAAAAATTATTGTAATTCTATGCTCACATTAATCCATTCCGGATCAAATTTGTTCGTGTATTTTTTATAGAAATTAATGGCAGGCGTATTCCACTCCAGTACCTGGAACATAATGCCATTAAACTGTTTTTCCTTTGCTTCCTTCATTAGCTCGTCGAAGAATAATTTGCCAATGCCCTTGCCGCGCCATCTTTCGGTTACAATAATATCTTCCAGGTACATACGGCAACCTTTCCAGGTGGAGTAACGGGTATAATAGAGTGCCATTCCATGTATTACTTCCTGACCATTTATTTCGGTAGTCGCTACAAATGCTTTCCACACCGGGTTAGGGCCGAACCCTGCTTCCTCAAAATGTTCCAGTGTTACGGTCACCTGCTCGGGTGCTTTTTCATATTCCGCCAGCTCACGGATCAGTTCCATCAAACGCGGACAATCTTCTTTTCGTGCAGTCCTTAACGTTATATCTTCCATATTTCTAAAAATTAGTCAGGTGAATCGGCTATCCGTTTTAGTATGCCGGGCCAGCAGTCGATTTTATCCTTTTGCTTGCCAAAATGTACTATTACTGCCTGTTTTGCGGGGACAAATGTAAATGAACTGTCCTTTTGCGTAGGACGCAAATTAATCAAAATTGGGCGGATCCGGGGAATGCTTCCACCAAAGTGTTTGTCATCGTCGGATAAGCCGCTGGTTCATTTCCTCCATATAGCAGGATCACCTGCTTGCCGTTGATAGTTCCTTGTGGGGAAGGAGTAGGCAACTGGGCCTTACGGGCTGGAGCGGGTAACAGCAAAAGAGGGCAAATATCCTATGCTAAAATGAAAAACAATATTGTAATTTGTAGGATGTTTGCTGGGGGCTGGCATTAATCTCTTTTTTACATGAAAAATATGCTTGTGCATTACACTTCTTACAACTACTGGGCTAACCAGCAGTTGGTAAAGGGGCTGCTTAAACTAACGGAGGAACAGCTGGATCAGGAGCTGGGCGCCGGTTTTTCAACAGTACGTGCCACTGTTTATCAGTTGTGGCATGGAGAAAGTATCTGGTACCAACGGTTGCAGCTTACAGAAAAGGCAACGGACCCTACCCGTGGCTTCAGCGATGCTTTTACAGTGGCCTGTGCCGCCTGGCTGAAGCAATCGCTGTTGCTGGAAGAATGGGTGCAGAAAGCCACCCAGGTGAAGTTGAATCATACCATTGCCTACACACTTAAAAAGAGTGAACACTATAAAATAGGGGTACAGGATGTGATTATGCAGGTGTGTAACAATAGTACCTTTTACCGGGGACAACTGGTATATATGTTAGGACTATTAGGTGTCAATAAAATACCTGTTACGGATTACAGTCGTTTTAAACCTAAAAAATAGGTCGATTTTATTATTTTTACCGGATATTCTGCCTTTAAAATTCCTTTATGAATGCTGCTTCTTTTTATGCTAAAGCCCCTAAACACCTGGTGGCAGTAGATTGTATCATCTTCGGTTTTGATGAAGGCCGGTTGAAGTTACTGATCATGCAACGTAAAGTGGCCCCTATGGCCGGCGAATGGTCGCTGGTAGGCGGCTTTGTACAGGAAGACGAAAGTACTGATGAGGCGGCGGGCCGTGTGCTGGAGCATACCACCGGTTTGGATGATATTTACATGAACCAGTTACATTGCTATGGTAATGTGAACCGTGATACCGGCGCCAGGGTTAT
>NZ_DATCVJ010000150.1:0-6534 GCF_036566945.1 Chitinophaga sp.
ATTACGCCCGAAGAAATAGAATGGGCCTGTAAGCTGATTTGTGAAGCGGCGGATACGATTTGATAAGTGATCAGGGTATTGATGGTTGGGATTACTAACGATTGATACCCGGATGCATTAGCAGACTGTCTTTTATAAACCTATTATGGGCGGTGGCCGTTCGCTCATTCCATGTCTTTATTTGCCGTTCCTTCCGTTTCTCCCGCACATACGAACAGGAGCAAAACATACAGCTGATCAGCAAGAGTAATAAATACTTCATGTATCAGGAATTGAGCCTGCTTAATGATAATGTTACGCTTTTGGCGAAAAGCTCTATCGCATCTCTTTCTTCCAGCGCCAGGTAGTAGTAATATTTCCCCTGGGCCGTCATTTCGTGGAGGTTGTTATTGTATTTAAATTGCCCGCGGTAAAAATGCTCCAGTGTGCCGCTGCTACCTGTTTTTTCAGGATGAATGCTGAAGCTGGTGATAGTAACCTGATGAAACTCTACAATGATTTTGAAATCATCATTCGTGAATCTTAGCTGCAGTTTTTTATCCGATCCATCCAGTTGCATTTTGATGCATTGGAAATCGTTCTGCAAATCGTAGTAGGTGCCGTCAATTTCACCTCGCAGGAGGCTCTCTCCGAGCGGTGTATGTGTTACATCTTTCATGAGCAAACAATTAGAACTGTAGTTTGAAACTGCCGAACACGCCGAAACGTTTGTTGGCCGGTTCTCCCGGCGTTACATCCGGTGTTACTCTCCAGATAAAGTCTACCCGCAGGAATTTGAAAATATTTTCTATACCGGTACCGAGTTCCAGATAAGGATTACCTTCTAAGGTTTTGAACGGATAGCCGTTGTAAAGATTCAGTTGTTTGTTGGATTCAGATAAGGAACCGATCACCCCTTTCGCTGTCCAGAACTGGCGCCATTTCAATTTTTTGATCAATGGAATGTAACCGAATATACCGTTACCGATGGTATGTTCTACGTTAAATCCTACGTATTGATCGCTGATGAACTCAAAGCGGTTCATCATGTTAAATGCATATTTGTTATAGTAGTAAATTTCATTACCGGGATGTACTTCCAGCGAAGTGTAGGGCACGGTACCGAAAATTTTACCACCGAATACATTGTAGTAAATAGACCCAAATGGCGGCAGTTTAACGTAGTCGGATACACTGAGAGACACGCGTTGGTATTGCTGGCCGCTGTTGGCGATGCCGGGTATACCTGCCGCGAGTTTCAGTTCTGCAATAGGATACTTACTACCTAAACTGATGCGGTAGTAATTACCTTCCAGGAATTGTTCATGGAACGCGTAGCGGAATTTTACTTCCACTTCTGTGCTGGTCAGAGGATCGCGGTTATTAGATTCCTTCGGATAAAATGCTGCGGTGGGCAGCGGTTCAAACGGCCTTACCTGTTTATGTACCAGGTTGATCTGATGAGAAAAACCGCTATAGTATTCCTTGAAGAATTCCACGCGTTGTTCTTCTACCATTAAAAATTTCTGTGGTACACCGGCCTTGCGTATGGCCAGTGTAAAAATGTTATCTGTGCCTACTTCATCATAGTAGTGTGTGCCATTGTCCAGATCCTTTGTATATGCCGCATAGATGTAGGTACGCGGATGTCTTTTCAACAGCCATAAAGCAGACATTTTTCCCTTATAAACATGGTCTTTAAATCCATAGGCGAGGTAGCCATACAGGTAAAGATCTTTGTTGAATTTAGGGGTAGTACCCAGGTCCATTCTTAAGCGGAAGCCTTCCAGTCTGTTTTGAGAAAAGAGGTAGTAGTAAGGCCCAAACTCAATAGGGCCTACGGGTTTATAGCCGGTAGCCAGAAAGCGGATGGTATTGGAATAAGTTCTGAATAGCGGCATTTTCTGGAGGGTATCCACCATTTTGTAAATGCCTTCTTCATTTTTGCTGAGGTCTTCCGGACGGTTATCCATCCAGAACGAGTCTTTCCGGATGCGTGCACTATCCAGCACGACTACCGGTTCCGGATATTTTTTGTCACTGAAGATGTTAGTGGCAGCGGTATCATTCGTAACTACGTTGTCGTAGGTCGTTGTTTTTCGGCCAATAAAATCCAGTGTCTTCCCGGGTCTGGGACTGGGTGCCCAGAAGTCGGCTATAAATTTATCTTTATACAGGAACCAGCTGCTATCTGGCAGTTGGCGGAATTCCTGCACCATGCTTATTTTATGTACGAAATTGATATTGGCGTCCCTGGGAACTGACAAGGTCATTTTCTGTACCGCGTAAGTGGTATCATGTACCCAGAGATCCCCGATAAAGGTGTTTTCTCCTTTTCGTTTAGGCGTAAAGTTTAGTTTAATGAACCGTTGTCCGCTGATGTATTGCGTATCTGCAATTGAGTAGTCGTAATAGAATGCGCCGTTATGATGTATCGGGCTTACAAACTGTTTATCAAATACCGGAATGAAGTTATCGTACACATTGATGTTCTGGTACATTCCTCCCAGGAATTTGGTCACGCTTTCATTGTCGATGCCGGAGGTACGTGCGGCTTTAATCACTTCTTTGGTCTTGCGTGGGCTCGCCTGGAAATAATAATCGGACAATGTTTCTGTGAGGAAAATGGGTAGGAAGGGTTTGTCTTCCGAAGTACTGTCTATATTATCGAATATAAACGCGAATGGTTTGGTGAAGCGGTTTCTCCCGAGTTTCTCTTTATTGAGATTCTTCATGTCCAGCTCCAGCTTATTATACACCTCATATTTATAATTATCGAGGCGGTTATAATTGTTTTCCGGTTTATGTTTAATAATTTGTTTGAGCAGGATCAGGGCCCAGTTTACATTGGCCTTTATTTCATATGTTTTAAGAGAAACATCTGAGCGGGTAACTTCGAAATTGATCGTTTGCTCTTTCAGGTCTTTATTTACCGGGAGTTTAAGGATAGTGTATCCCATTACCCTTACCAGTAATGAATCTGATGGGATAACATTTAGTTCGAACAGGTATTTCCCTTCCGCGTTGCTAACCATACCTGTTTGGGTACGTACGAACTGAAGAGTGGCGAAGGGGATGATTTCCTGAGAATGCGCGTCCCTGACCACTCCACTAACCTTATACTGCTGCGCCATCAAACCCGAACACCAAACGCTTACGCCGATGATTATTGCTAATATTCTTTTCCAGCCAACCATATCTGACAACAATATTATATTATTTATCGCTATTCTTCGCAGACGGTATCCTTTAGGTAACGTAGTTATAACAAAAAATTATATTTTAATATTCAAATATTTCCATTAGCTTTGTAAGGCAAAGTACTTTTCTGTATGACTGACCAACAACATCTGCAAGCATTAACAGACATAAAACGCCTCATGGAACGGAGCAGCCGTTTCATTTCGCTAAGTGGATTGAGTGGCATATCGGCCGGCATCAGCGGGCTTGTGGGCGCATTTATAGCGCGTAACTGGCTGGTGGAATATTATAACAGATGGGATGCCACGGGTGCTTATAATGACGCAGATTACAGAACATTAAAGTATCGTTTAATAGCCCTGGGATTAGCCGTAATGGCGGCAGCATTGGCGGGAGGAACTTTTTTTACCTGGCGTAAAGCGAGACAAAATAATTTACCGATCTGGGATTTAACGGCGCGCAAGGTGCTGATCAACACAGCCATTCCATTAGGAGCTGGTGGCGCCTTTATTGCCGGACTGTTGTTTAATCACTTTGAAGTACTGGTAGCCCCTACCTGCCTGGTATTTTACGGGTTGGCCATTATTAATGCCAGTAAGTATACTTTACCGGATGTCAAGTACCTGGGTATCTGCGAAACCATCCTCGGCATACTTAATCTTTTCTTTTTGCGCAAAGGACTTTATTTTTGGGCAGCAGGTTTTGGTCTGCTTCACATCATTTATGGTGCATTGATGTGGTGGAAATATGAACGGAAAAGGACTATTTAATCAATAGCATGAACCCGATAGGTAACTTAAATAAAATATTCGAGAGCCGTATACGCCTGGGCGTGATGAGTATATTGATGGTGAATGAGGAAGTGAATTTCAATGACCTCAAGCAAATGCTGGAAGTAACAGATGGTAATCTGGCTTCTCATCTCAATACACTGGAAGAAAACGGCTACCTGAAAGTGCATAAGGGCTTTATTGGCCGCAAAACCAATACAACCTATGCGATCACCGCTGCCGGCGAGAAAGCCTTTAAAGGGCATCTTGCCGCGCTGGAACACATGATAAAATTCACTAAATAAATTTTTTTTGCCCTTTCACTTTGAAATACAAAGCACTTTTAAAAAATGAAATATGGAACCTTCAACTAATGAACCACTTTCTTTCTTTGACCGGTACGCCTACGCACTTAAAGCCGGTATTATTGTAATACTGATCATGGTGTTGCTCATACCCGCCACCATGATCCAAAGCCTCATCTGGGAACGCCGCGACAGACAAGAAGAAGCTACCAAAGAAGTGAGTAGCCGCTGGGGAAATGAACAGAATATTACCGGTCCGGTACTGGCCATCCCCTATAAATCCAAATCAGGAAGTGACGCCGAGTACGTTTACCTGTTGCCGGAAAATCTTAAAATCAACGGGGAACTATTGCCCGAAAAACTACAAAGAGGTATTTTCAATGTGGCGGTGTACAACGCTAAAATGCAACTGAGTGGCGCCTTTAGTGGGACAGCCTTAGCGTCTCTCAACATCTCTCCTTCCGCCTTAGATTGGGAACATGCGACCTTACTCATTGGTATTAGCGATCTTCGTGGCATTGATAACCAGGTGCAGATGGTGTGGAATGGGAAGAACTACCCGTTCAACCCGGGTGTGGTCAACAGCGATTTGTTTACCAGCGGTATTCAGTCGCCGGTGACCATCACACCAGGAGATACCGCTGCATTGGCCGGTAACTTCTCCCTGGAGCTGGGCGTAAAAGGCTCCGGCAGGATTAGCTTCTCCCCCATTGGTAAAACAACCACAGTCGCCATCAATTCCAGCTGGCCTAACCCCAGCTTTGATGAAGCATTTCCTCCTAAAACCAGGAGGGTAGACGATAAAGGCTTTGCGGCTGCCTGGCAGATACAGCACCTGAACCGTAGCTATCCCCAGAGCTGGGAAGGTAAAAAGTTTAATATCCACTCAGCCGATTTTGGTATCAAATTATTCATGCCCGCCGAAAGCTACCAGATGTCTATGCGTGCCGTGAAGTACGCCATCATGATCATCGGATTAACCTTCTTTGTATTTTATTTTATTGAATTGTCACAGCGCCGCGCCCTTCATCCAATACAGTATGCCCTCATCGGCTTAGCCCTTTGTATTTTTTATACCCTGCTCATATCTATTTCAGAACAAATTAACTTTATTATGGCTTATATTATTGCCAGTGTACTCACGATAGGTCTGATTATTGCATATACGGCTGCTGCCTTTAAAAGCATCCGTATTGCAGCAGGCATAGGAGCCACACTTACCCTGATTTACGGATTTATTTATGTAATCATTAGTGCCGAAGATCAGGCGCTGCTCATGGGAAGCTTAGGCCTCTTCGTTATCCTGGCACTGATCATGTACTTCAGCACTACCATCAAATGGGATAAGTTAGGACACAAAACCACCACTATTACGCAATAAAAATAAACATGGGAAATTCTTATATCAGCAAACGGTTAGCCAGCTTCGGATACGCATTCAACGGCATTGGCGCCTTCTTGCGCAGTGAGCCTCATGCACGCATTCATGCTATCGCTACCATCGTTGTAGTGGCTGCCGGTTGCTGGTATAAAATAGCTACGCCGGAATGGATCTGGATCATCCTGGCTACTGCGTTGGTGTGGACAACGGAAATGCTGAATACGGTCATTGAAAAAATAATGGATCATCTTTCGCCGCAACTACATCCTAAAGTAAAGTTCATCAAAGATGTAGCTGCCGGCGGAGTACTGATAGCAGCCATAGCCGCCGCTATTATCGGGGCTGTCATATTTATCCCCTATATTTTAAAAACCATCTAATATCATAACCATATGCAATTGAAAAGAACTATCCGTTTAGCACAACATCGTATCAGCCGCTCCCGGCCGCAATACACGCTGTATGCCTCCGTCCTGTTTAGTCTGGCGTTGCTCCTGTGTCGTGTTATTCACACGGGCAGTAACCTGCGCGTTTCCCTGATATGGAACCTTTTTTTGGCCTATGTGCCCTTTGCCATTACCCGCTGGATGGAGAAACATCCGGAGCAAATAAAGAACCGGTATAACTGGTATGGCTACTTTATTTGCTGGTTGTTGTTTATTCCCAATGCCCCCTATATTCTCACAGACCTCTTTCATCTCTTTGATGGCGGCGTACCCCTGTGGTTCGATTTGTTTGTCATCTTTTCCTTCGCCTGGAATGGCATGATGCTGGGATACATTTCTATTCGCAGTATGGAAAATATGTGGAGTCAACGCCATTCCCGCTGGCCCGCATGGTTGTTTACTTTCCCGGTAATGTTCCTCTGTGGTATGGGCGTTTATATTGGCAGATTCTT
>NZ_DATCVJ010000151.1:0-3560 GCF_036566945.1 Chitinophaga sp.
AGGGCTGGAATGCCAGCAAAATCTTCTTTTTTATACACCAGTTGTACCAGGTTCCCTTTATCATCGTGGGTGCGGCAAAGCAGCCATTTGAATACCCGGTTTTCGTTGTCGGGATCAACGAGGCGGCTGTCTGCCGTAAAACCGTAGTAAGAAGTATGATTATCACTGGAGATAATCCGCCAGTGTACCTCGGCGGAACTGACGTTTGTCCATTTTTCGATACGGGTAAACGAGCCTTCAATCCTTGGACGATAACGCATTACCGAATAGTTAACACCGTCCACCGTTCTGGGCGTTGGCGTATTTTTCCATTCGCTGCCATTCCATTCCAGCAGAGGAACCAGGTCTTCCGCACCAGACAGCACGAAGGTATCTGATTCAGTGGCGTCATAATAACGGGGCAGCCCATCTTCCGTTTTACGGCTGATGGCGGGAATCGTTACTTCCCATCCTAATCCGAAACTACCATTGCCACTACCGGAATGATAAGACAAATCAAAGCCCGGCATGTAACCATTACGGCCCGGACTATAAGGAATCGGAATGGAAAAAGCGGCCGTGCCTGAAACAGCATTGACATTAAATTTTTCGTCGACGCCTTTAATAGCACCGCCTCCTTTGGGCAATGCAATAACGGGCGTCTGTGTGGCACCGGATGAGGATGAACCGGCATCGCCGCCTGATGAGAATACGCTTCGTCCGGAATAATCCGAAGGATTACCCGTTTTTTTGGGGTCATTAAGAGGCATAATCTACTTTTTACTTTTGGGGTTGGGGTTTCTATAATAAAATTAAATCTTTTCTTGTAACGATGTGTCTTTTTTTCTGGTGTGCAAAAAAAATAACACTGCGGTTGCAAACCACTATGCGTACATTGCACGCAAAGATATGGGGCTTATAAAAGCTCCTGCCAGCTAAATGCTTCGCTTACATAAACATCACTTCGATGTTTTCATAAAACGTATATTCGTTAACGTTATACTGTTTTTTTCGTGCCAATTCAGGGAACCTGCCGCTTTTGCGTGCTTTGCGTATATTATTTTAAATGGATCGTCTGAAGGTCAGGCACAGCAGAAATAAGGCAATAAATAAATGGCCAAAAGCACAAAAAGTTGTTTCTTCTCTGAAACAACCTTTTGTGCTTTTGAAAATCAGTGACCCCATCAGGATTCAAACCTGAAACCTTCTGATCCGTAGTCAGATGCTCTATTCAATTGAGCTATGGAGCCGGTTAAACAAAATTATTCTCTTAAGACGGTCTGTAGTCAGATGCGCTATTTAATTGAGCCACAGGCCAATAATAACACTGCTATCAAAGTTATGCGTTTTTTCGAAAACGCCAAATAGTTGCTAAAAACCGTTGCAATCTTCTGATTTACACTTACTTTTACAACAATTGATTAATTATTATAAGCAGTGAAAATTCAACTCTGGAGCATCGGAAAGGAACATGATCCCTATATCAGGGATGGCATTGCGGTTTTTCAAAAGAGACTGCAACATTACGTGGATTTTGAGGTTAAACTGATTCCTACCGTGAAACAGGCGGCCAGTCTATCTATACCGGAACTGAAAAAGCAGGAGGCTAAAATCATTATGGATATGTTGCAGCCTACCGATTTTTTGCTGGCGCTGGATGAAAAAGGAAAAATGATGACCACCGTACAATTTGCCGACTTTTTACAACAACGCAACAACGCGGGTACGAGGCAGTTGATAATTTTAATAGGTGGTGCTTTTGGTATTGACGCTACCCTATTGCAGCGCGCGCAGTTACAAATGTCATTGTCTCCCCTTACCTTCCCCCATCAGCTGGTACGGCTTATTTTCACGGAACAACTGTACCGTGCCTATACTGTATTAAACAGGGAGAAATATCACCATCAATAGTTACATTTATTATTCAAATAACAACCCGCTTATATGACATTCTCTATTAGCTTAGTGATCATCATCATTACCTGCCTTATTTCCTACACCGCTTTACAAAATTATGAGCAACTGGAAAAACTAAGTCTGCAACCTTACATGGTAAACAGATACAAACAATATTATCGTTTTATCACGTCTGGTTTTGTGCATGCAGATTTTCAGCACCTGTTGTTCAATATGCTGACGTTATGGTTTTTTGGCAGATTTATAGAAGATGTTTTTACCAGTCTGTTTCATAATAAACTGGTGTATATTTTATATTATGTGCTGGGAATTATTGTCGCTAATATTCCGTCCTATATCAAGAACCGGAATAATTCGAATTACTCTTCTCTGGGGGCTTCGGGCGCTATTTCGGCCATTGTGTTTACTGCAATTATTGTAAATCCCTGGGCTGATATTTACTTATTTTTTGCACTTAAAATGCCGGCAGTAGTGTATGGTATTTTATTCCTGGGCATCTCTGCCTACATGTCGAGGAAAGGCGGTGGAAATATCAATCACGATGCGCATCTGTGGGGCGCCTTATTTGGCATCGTATTCCCGCTCATATTCCATCCGGAATTAGGCACGGACTTTATTTATATGATTACACATCGTGCTCAGTTCGTCAGATAATTTTTTGATGGATTTAGTTACGGGAGAAGTAACTAAATCCATCTTACTTATTTAACAAATTCCACGCTCAATATTTCTTTTGTTTTAGGGGTTATTTTAGCCCTGTCATCTACCCTCATTCCTATTACCCAAACAATACGTTTGTTAGATTCCAGCACCCATACATTTTCCTTTTGCGGCAATGATAGTTTCTGATCTATGAGGAAACGGCTTATTTTTTTCTTTTTGGGCATGCCCAACGGATAAAAATAATCGCCTTGTTTCCATTTTCTCAGGATCAGCGGATAGCTTACCTGGGCGGCGTCCAGCCAGGCTGTTTCCGCAGCGGCAGGAATCGCGTTTGTACCTCTCTCCTGCCGGCGCAGTTGTAATTGTCCTCCGCCGAAATGGATATGTGATTGTTCGGGTTCAATCACTATCAGCGGCGCATCAACGGTAGTAAGCGTTGTAATCAGCAACCACTGACGATTGCGGATAATGCGATGGGTGGCTGTTTCCACGTATCTGCCGGATTCGCTGTCCAGTAAAGAAAGCACCTGTTGTGTTTGCGCGGAAGAGCAACCAAATCCACGAAACAGTTCCCAGGCAATGGTTTGCAACGGTATACTCTTTTGCAGTTTTGCTACCGGTACCTTCCAGGTATTATTTTCCTGAAATAGCAGTCGTTTACGATGCTTCTCCAACGCCTCCTGGTAAAGGATTTCCGCCTCCTTCATGCGTTCAATGGTCGCCGCCATATTTTTCACCGCACCAGGAAATGCTTCCTGTAAACGCGGAATGATCTGGTGGCGATAATAATTACGTGTATACTTGTCCGTTACATTTGAACTATCTTCTACATAGTCGATATTATGCATGGCAGCATAAGCGACCAGGGTGTCTTTCTCGGTAAATAATAAGGGACGGATAAGGTATTCCTGTTTGGGCAGTATGCCGTGTAAACCGGCGATACCCGTACCTTTCGTGAAGTTCATCAAAGCGGTTTCCACGCTGTCCTGCATATGGTGTGC
>NZ_DATCVJ010000152.1:0-4405 GCF_036566945.1 Chitinophaga sp.
ATTTCCATTTTAAAGGAATACGATAGCTTAAGCTCAGCTCCCGTAAACGAATGTTGGTGGCATCATACATATACATTTCACCAATACCGGCCCTGCTGCCAATAGTGGTGTAATAAGTTTGCGCGTCAATTTTACCGGTAAAAGGGCTACCGTCTTTGTTGACGGCTTTGATATTAACGCCACCATTATCACGCGCCAGGGCGCTTATTTCACTGACGCCATACCAATCCAATACCGCCTGGGTAACACTCATGACTTTGCCGCCAAAACGGCCGTCTATCAAAAAGCTCAGGTTAAAGTTCTTATAGTCTATGCTGTTGTTCCATCCCAACGTAAAATCCGGATTGGGATTTCCTACCTTTTTAAAAGCATTCCGTGTTTGCAACTTGCCGGCAGCATCCAGTATATAATCACCTTTCTCATTCTGCACCAGCTCTTTATTGGAATAAATATCTCCCCAGGCGCCTCCTTCCATGATAAAAGAACCGAACATATTCACACCAAAGTCTGTCAGCACAAACATACTGCTGGTATCTGCCCCCATAATTCTGGAATTGGTAAGTGATACAATTTTGTTTTTATTGGTGGCGAAGTTGATTGTACTGGTCCAGGAAAATGCTTTATTGCGTATAGGCATTAACGTTAGCGTTGCTTCCAGTCCCTGGTTTTGTATATTGCCCATGTTCAGATAATAGGTGTTATACTTGATCCCCAGCGGCGCGGGCACTTCCATGTACTGCTTGTAGTTATTATTTTTGTAGAAGGTAATATCTGCCGTAATCCTGTTTTTGAGCAGATGTGTTTCCAATCCTATCTCAAAGGCACGGTTATCTTCCGGTTCCAGATAAAGGCCGGGGTAAAGTATTTTCTGGTTCAATACTACGCGGCTCACACCGGCCACCGTTTGTAAAGAAAACTGTGCAGGGCGGGAAGAGTAAGCAGCAATATCATTGCCTACCCTGGCATAGGAAATTCGTGAACGCAGGAAATCGATGGGGGCCGGCATTTTAAACATATCACTCCATACGGCAGAAAGGCCGGCGGAATAATAGAAATACCCTTTATCCATGGTAGACGTATAGGCGAAGGTGCTGGACCAGTCGTTGCGGCCCGTGAGGTCCAGGAAGAGGAAATTTTTAAATCCCAGTTGGGCATTCGCGAATACGGCCTGCAACTGTTTCTGATCTATACCATGCTGCGCATCCATGGAATTATTGGTAATATTGGATACAGAGAATTTGTTGGGGTAAAGTAAACCCGGATCTGCATTGGGATTGGAGCCATTAAAAGTACGTTCGTGTGCTTTGGTGTCTGTAATGCTGGCCCCTATATTACCCGCCAGGTGCAGCCATTTATTTATTTTCCGGCTGGCATTAACCATCAGATCTCCATAAAGTTGTGTATTGAATTCTCTTTCCAGGGTATAACGTCCATTGGAACCTGCCAGTACGATTTGTGTGCCGGCATAGGCTTCCAGTTCATACTGATCCAGCGATTTGTCAAAGTTGGCCCGGCCTTTCAGGGATAACCAATCATTCAGCTGCCAGGTAAGTGATAAGGTAGCCAATCCCCTGTAACGGGTGTCCAGTCGCAGGTTGCGTTGCAATGCCCACATAGGATTTTGCTGATCATCCTGTCCTATCCATTTTTTGTCATTGCGGATATTCCACCAGTTTTGCAGGTACAGGTTACGGCCGCTATCGTAATATTCGAAGTTGTTTTTATAATAATCAAAATCCTGTCCCCGTGGAAAAGTATACAATCCTGAAATGGGGCTATAGTATAATCCGGAAGAAAGCCTGTTTTCGGTGCTTTGCGCGGTAAAGGAAACGTTGGCGTCCATCACCAGTTTTTCATCCAGTAGTTTTAATGTTTCGCGTAAGTTGACGGTATGCCGGTTGAATTTATTGGTAGGCAGTATGCCTTTGTTGCTGGTGTTGGCGTAGGAAAAATAGCTTTGTGCTGTTTCGTTACCACCACTGAAGGCAATGGTATTGGTCCAGGTAGAACCGGTGTTATAAAAGTTTTTTACGTGGTCGGGCGCTTGTATTGATTTGCCCCAACTGCCGAGGGAGCCGGGTTGTGGCGTGCCCACACGATCCAGACCGGGAGGGTCTGTTTGTGCATAGCGATATTGCAGCGAAGGAAGGAGGGACGGTGTTTCCCGGGTATAGTCGGAAGAAATATCGATTTTACTTTTGCCGGGTTTGCCTTTTTTAGTGGTGATAAGAATAACGCCATTAGCCGCCTGACTGCCGTACAAAGCCGCTGCAGAAGCGCCTTTCAGGATGCTGATACTTTCAATATCATCCGGGTTAATGTTGGAAATGCCATCTCCGCCATCTCTGCCACCAGCGCCGATGATGTTGTGTGATTGTCCCCATACATCCGCTGGTTGCGAAGGCGTGTAGTTGGCGTAAGGTACGCCGTCTACAATATACAAGGGCTGGTTTTCGCGGGTAGATTTATTGCCGCGCAGCACCACTCTTACAGAGCCGCCAACACCGGAAGCGCTGCGGGTAATAGTAGCACCTGCAGTTTTTCCGTTCAAACTGTTAATCACATTGGCGTCTTTTACCAGCTGCAAATCATCCCCATCCAGTTGCTGGGTGGCGTAGGGGAGTTCTTTAGCTTTTTTCTGCAGACCAAGGGCAGTGACTACCAGCTCATTCAGCGCTTTCACGTTTTCCTGCATGCGTACCTCAATTTCTTCTTCAATACCTACCTGCACTTCGCGGTTTAAAAAACCTACACTACTAAACACAAGCATATCGCCGGTGCTGGCTTTTAATGTAAAACCAGCATCGGCGTTTGTTTGAGTCCCTTTATTAGTATGTTTAATCTGTATGGTTACTCCCGGGAGTGGCGTGCCTTTGTTATCGCGTACTATTCCTTTGATGTCCCTTTCGAGTGATACATGATTTAGCAGATCGACAGTGGGTGAGGGGCCATTTTCACTTGCTGTGCCTACAATGATTTTGTTATTGATCCGGGTAAACTTTAATCCTGACTGAACCGACATTAACGTGAGCACTTCATCAATGGGTGTTTTCGTGCAGTTTAATGTGATCTTTTTCTTCAGGTTAAGATCGGTTTTGTCGTAATGAAAGTTTAGCCCTGTTTTTACCGAAATTTCGGTCATTACATCTTCCAGGTTTTTATTTTTCACCTGGATGGTGACAGCAATCGGTGGCGGGTCGGGTGTTTGCGTGATAGCGCTAGTCGTTGTGTTCAAGCTCCCCGCCAACAATAGTGTCAGCATCAACCCCATGGATACAAACCATTTCACGGGGCATGGCTTTACCCTCATATGGACTAGTTTTTGTTTTGCAGATAAACGGTATCGTTTTTAATGGTATAGGAAAGTGATTTGGCCAGGCTAATGATATCCATTACTTCGTTCAGATTTTCATTTTTGAAAGATCCGTTGTAGTTCCATTCTTTTTTGTCGCTTTCGTTCATAACGGTCACACCATAACGATTTTCGATGCCTGTTACTACCTCGTTGTAAGGTGCATCTTTAAATATGAGGTAGCCTTGTTGCCAACCGGTAATTTCTTCCGGTTTATTGAAAATAGATTTTACGAGACTCAATGAAACCCGGTCGTAGCTGAGCTGTTCACTGGGGAGCAGGATCAGGGAACTTGTGTTGGCCAGGTGGTTACTATTTAACTGATCTACTTTTACTTTACCGCTTACCAGTGCTACTACCACTTTTTGTTCGCTGGCATATGCCCTGATATTGAAAGAAGTGCCTAAAGCGGTGGTGGCCAGTTCTCCGGCGTTTACCACAAAGCGTCTGCGGGGATCGGCGGCTACGTTAAAGAAGGCTTCTCCTTCTTCCAGGAAAATGGTCCGGCTGCTGTCTCCGAAATGTTCGGGGTAGCGTACTTTACTGCCGGCGTTCAGTTCCATGGTGCTGCCGTCTTCCAGTACAATACTTTCTTTATGCCC
The DNA here is from genome assembly GCF_036566945.1 of Chitinophaga sp. GTDB lineage: Bacteria > Bacteroidota > Bacteroidia > Chitinophagales > Chitinophagaceae > Chitinophaga. The sequence goes on from NZ_DATCVJ010000152.1 coordinate 3,955, forward strand.
TTTGAGGGTGCTGATTTCCACGAATCCATTCCTGATCACCCGGTTACTTTCATGAGCCGCCAGTGGAGCCGGGATGGTACCGGTGGCAGGATGCGTGTTCGGGGACTGGTTAAACCAGAAAAGTCCTGCTGCGATCAATACGGCTGCTGCTGCCGCCGCATACCAGTAGCGGGCATTCATCCGGCGCACCTGGGGTGCCGGCTGGATGTGCTGGTTCAACTGACTTTTTATCTGATCAAGTTCCCGGTCAAGCTCTTTTTCTTCTATGTAGGTGGACTGATGACGATTGATATTCTCAAACCATTGGTCTACAATAGCCGCTTCCTCCGGTGAGCAACTCCCCTGATTATATCGCTCCAGCAATATTTTTATCTGTTCTGTGTCCACCTTGTTGGCGTTTTATGTGTTCTTAAGTCGTAATAACGTGGAAAAGGTACCATTGTACCCGACT
>NZ_DATCVJ010000153.1:0-6467 GCF_036566945.1 Chitinophaga sp.
GGTAGTAGTCCTGCACTCAACTACGCATTGCAGGTGGCTGTTCAGGTAGCCAATACAGACCTCACCGTATTAATTAACGGAGAGAGTGGTGTTGGTAAAGAGGTTTTTTCACAGATTATTCATGCCCTCAGCGCGCGTAAACATAATCCTTTTATTGCCGTTAACTGCGGCGCCATCCCGGAAGGCACCATCGACTCTGAGCTTTTCGGCCATGAAAAAGGATCTTTTACCGGTGCGGTAGATAGCCGCAAAGGCTATTTCGAAACCGTAAACGGCGGCACCATCTTCCTCGATGAAATTGGCGAAATGCCAATGGGTACACAGGCCCGGCTGTTGCGCGTACTGGAAACCGGAGAGTATATCCGCGTAGGTTCATCCAAAGTACAAAAAACAGATGTGCGTGTAGTAGCCGCTACCAACAGGGATTTACTGGAACGTACCCAACAGGGTAAGTTCAGGGAAGATCTGTACTACCGCCTCAACACCGTGCCTATACGCGTGCCCGCCCTGCGCGATCGCAAAGAAGATATTCCTTTGTTGTTCAGGAAATTCTCGGTAGACTTCTCAGAAAAATATAAAACACCCTCTATACAACTGGATGAAGAAGCGCGTAATATACTCGTGAACTATCCCTGGAGAGGTAATATCCGTGAGCTGAAAAATATTGCGGAACAAATTTCAGTATTGTCGTCAGATAAGCTGGTGACAGCCAATGACCTCAAACGCTTCCTGCCCGAACAACCGGAAATCAACCGCCTGCCTATGTTGGCAGCGCCACAACAAAACAGCGATTTCAACAGCGAAAGGGATATTCTGTACAAACTTTTCTTCGACATGAAAAAAGATGTAACAGAAGTAAAGAAAATGTTTTTCGATATTCTCCAGAATCCAAATATGCCGCATGCGGCGGAGTATCCGACAGACAACCATGTATTGCACAGCTACCCTTCTGCCGCGGAAATGAATACACCTCCCAGCAGTAGTAGTCTTGGTAATGCACAACCCATTATCTTAGCAGATAATAAAATTGATCATCACGAAGAAGTAGAAGAAACCTTGTCTATTGCCGACAAAGAGAAAGAACTCATTGTGAAAGCCCTGAAAAAACATAAAGGCAAACGTAAGGATGCCGCGCTGGACCTGGGCATTTCTGAAAGAACGCTTTACCGCAAGCTCAAAGAATATAACATCGCCGAATAAACGAATTTTAATATCAGTATCACAATGATCAGCAATATCAAAGTATTTATATCCATAGCCACACTGACAGTATTGGCCGGTTGCAGTGTAAAATACTCCACCACCGGCGCCAGTATAGACCAGGAAGCCAAGACGGTGAATGTGCGCTTTATTGAGAACAGGGCGCCGATTAATAATCCGACCTTAAGCCAGAAACTAACCACTAAACTGCGTGATAAAATCACCTCTCAAACCCGTTTGACCCAGGTGAATGAAAATGAGCCCAGAGCAGATTACGAGTTTAAAGCCACTATCACCGGCTACTCTTTTTCCAATGCCGCCGTTACGAATGTTGACCAGGCAGCTACCTCCCGTTTAAATGTAACGGTAAACGTTACTTTCATTAAACGTGTAGGCGATAAAAAAGGATTTACCCAGTCATTCTCCCGTTCCGCAGAGTTCCCGGCCACCCAGTTGCCCAGCACCGTAGAAAATGGTTTGCTGGAAAACAATATTATTCCGGGTATTACCGATGATATCTTTAACAGGGCTTTTGCGAACTGGTAATGTGTAAGTCGTTTTTTTTATTACATTAGCAACCTATGACGGCAAACAGGATTATAGCGCATGTGTTTCTACAACCTTCTCTTCATTTGGTAAATGAAGCGGCGATGGAACAATTGGTGGCAGACCACCCATATTTTTCTGCTGCCCGCCTGCTGCTGGCCAGAAAGGTTTACCAAAAAACCGGCGACCTGCAAAGTGACGCCGTTAAAAAGGCGCTGCTTTATACCAACCAGCACCACTACGCTTATCAGGTGATTTCAGAAGAACAGATACTACAGGAAGTGGAAAACCGCGTTGCGGCGGTTATTCCCGAAGATACATTGTCCGGCGAAAAAGAGGATGTGATAACAACACCGCAAGCGCTTACAGTGGAGTGGATAGGTGAAGAAACAGCATTACCTGATGTGGAAACCCCTATTCCGGAAGATGCATTGCAAACGTTTACAGCAACAGCCCCCATAGTTGATGAAGAAGTAACTATCATGGCTGCTGCAGCTGTACATCCCATTGCGGAAAATCATTTTGCTGTTATTTCGGAAGAGGTAAAAGAAATGGAAACACCTCCAGCCGCGGAGGTAGTACAGCCCATCGCAGATAACCATTTTGCTGTTATTTCGGAAGATGTGGTTGAAATAGCAGCTCCTCCTACTACGGAAGTAGTAGCGGAGCTTTCGGAAACGGCTCCCCCTGCACCAGTGGAGGAAACCTTGACACCTGCCCCCGTAATGGAAGCAGCTGTAGATTTACAGGATGCCCCGGCAGATATACCTGTTGAGGCCACTGAAATACCACTCGCTGTTGCAGATTTTGAACACGAAGACATAGCAGCAACAGTGGCTCCCGATATGCCCCCACCACCTGTATTCACGCCAGCAGCGGAAAACAGCCCTGCCCCAGTCGAAGAAGAAACCGGCGGCTTAGGCCCCATCAGGATCTTCCCGCTGTCCGCACAGGCAGAAGAAACAGAACTCATTTTCCAGCCACTCTATACAGATGATTATTTTGCCTATAAAAGACTGAAAAATCCGGAAGAGGCAGATGACTTAAATGAACAGGGCGCCGCGGAAATGAAAAGCTTTACTTCCTGGCTGCGGCAAATGAAAGACAACTTTGTGGGAAAAACCAGCAAAGACTGGTATCACCAGCAGTTGCACCGCATTTATGAAGAAGAAGAAGAACCAGAAGTGTCTGAAACCGTTGAGAAAATGGCCATGGACTCTATTGTGTTTAACAACGACATCGTTTCTGAAACACTGGCGGAGATTTGGGTACGCCAGCACCAATATAGTAACGCGATTAAGATATATCAAAAATTAAGTTTGCTTAATCCCGACAAAAACGCTTATTTTGCGCAAAAGATATTAGAATTAAAGTCACAAACAGACAAAAAATAAATAGTAATTTCTATGTTGATAATTTTTGGTATCCTGATCATATTAGCCTGTGTGTTGTTAGGCTTCTTCGTGCTGATCCAGAACCCTAAAGGTGGCGGACTTTCCGGCGCTCTTGGTGGTGTTGGTAATCAGGTGATCGGGGTGCGTCAGACCACTGACGTGTTGGAAAAAGGTACCTGGATCCTGGCTGTACTGATTGCTGTACTCTGCCTGACCGCTCCTTTCTTCATTGGTAAAGGCGGCAAAGCAGGTCAAACCCTGGCTCCAAGTGCAGTTGAAAAAGCAGGTGCAGGTGCGCCAATGCCACAAGCGCCAGCAACTCCGCTGCCAGGTACTACGCCGGCTCCAGCTCCAGCTCCAGGCAAATAATAAATATTTTTGAATAATAATATTTGAAACCTCGCCGTTAAAAGCGAGGTTTTTTTTAATGGCGACCGACGGAGTATATTGAAAAACCTGATGTTATTCCCGCTTTCGCTCAATCGTAACGACCAATACTATCTATGGCTAAAAAAAGCAAAACATCCAGCACAAAATCTGTCTGGATAAGACGGATACTGGTGATTGCCGGCTGTCTGGCTGCCGGTGCGCTGGTGTATATTTCTTACCGCGTATTTGGTCCCAATACCAAAGCCTTTGGCGATAACAAATACTTTTACGTACGCACCAACAGCAGCTATGACAACGTGCTGGATGGCCTGGAAGAGCAGGGCATCATCCGCAACCGCAACAGTTTTAACTGGGTAGCGCAGAAACTGGACTATCCTGCCCGCGTAAAAGCCGGTCGTTATAAGATCAACAGCGGCATGAGCAACTTCGACATTGCCCGCCTGCTGCGCTCCGGAAAACAAACGCCCGTAGTGCTGGTCATCAATAAATTACGCACCAAAGACGATTTCGTCCGGAAAGTAAGCAACAACCTGGAAGCAGATTCTGTTGTACTCCGCTCCCTGATGGCGGATGCCGTGTATCTCCGCCAGTTTGGCCTGGATACCAACACCGTCATGTGTGCTGTAGTGCCCAACACCTACGAATTTTACTGGAATACCGGCGCCGAAGCCGTATTCAAAAAGATAGAAAAAGAAAGAGAAGAATTCTGGACGCCGGAACGAAAAGAGAAAGCTGATAAACTGAAACTCTCCGAAAACCAGGTCACCATCCTGGCTTCTATTGTGGAAGAAGAAAGCAATAAAAACGACGAAAAACCATTAATTGCCAGTGTATATCTGAACCGCTTCCGGAAAGGCATGCGCCTGCAGGCAGATCCTACAGTGAAATTTGCGCTGCAGGACTTCGGCCTGAAACGCATACGGGAAAATCATACCCTGTACGATTCTCCGTATAACACTTACCGTTATGAAGGTTTCCCTCCCGGCCCTATCTGTACCCCCTCTGAGAAAACATTGAATGCCGTTTTAAATACACCGGAAACAGATTACCTTTATTTCTGTGCCAGATCCGACTTCTCCGGATATCATGCTTTTGCAGCCACCTATGCAGAGCACCTGGTAAATGCCCGGAAATACCAGGCAGAACTGAATAAACGAGGATTTTGATATTGATATTGAGAATTACGAATTATGAATTACGAATTACGGATTTGTGCGGAGATAATAAACGAAGATCATCCGCTATCATCTCCCCACAAATCCGTAATTCGTAATTCATAATTCGTAATTCTAAAAAAAATGGCCTTCAGACCCGAAAACATCATCTTTCGCTCACGCCCCTACCGCCGTCTGGTAGACAGGACTAAAACCCTGATCCTCCCGGGATTTGAAGGGCTGCCGCTGTATGATGTACTAAAACATTTCGGGCAGGAAACCAAAAACAGGGGCCTCGGTGACCGTGCCAGGGCCATTTCCTTTAACTTCCTGCTGGCCATTCCGCCTTTTTTTATCTTCCTGTTTACACTCGTACCCTACGTACCTATAAAAAACATAGAGCCTACGCTTTATGACCTGGCGGAAGACCTCACACCTAACTATAACACCTATATGATCGTGAGAGGAATGATCCACGACTTCCTCTATACACATCGCAACGGATTGCTCTCTATCGCCTTCCTGATGGGATTTTTCTATTCCTCCAATGGCGTAATGGGCATACTCCGCTCCTTCAGCAAAATTCAGGGAGTAGGCTTCCGCAAAAGAAAATGGTGGCAAAACCGGCTCATCGCCCTGCAATTGACGGCTATACTGGTAGTCCTGTTGCTCATTACTGTAACGCTGATCGTTGCCCAGGGTGCTACCCTGCGCTGGGTATTCAACCTGGTAGGCGTTAAAAGTACCTTGCTCAGAAACGTGATCGATATAGGTCGTTGGGTAGTGATCGTAATGCTTTTTTACTCGGTAAACGGTTTCCTGTACCGCATCGGGGCAGCTACCACCCGCAGATGGAAATTCATTACTGCCGGCGCCACCGTGGCAACCGTTTTTATGATCCTCGTCACTGTGGGCTTCTCCTGGTTTGTTAATAACTTCGGTAACTATAATAAGATCTATGGCTCTATCGGTACCATCCTTGTACTTATGCTCTGGATTTTCCTGAACTCCCTCATCCTCCTGATTGGGTTTGAACTCAATGCCAGCATCAGAACCATCAGTGACGCAAGACAAGAAGAAAAAAAGAAACGAATACCCTCCAATCAGGCATAGCCGCCATCTCTCAAAAACACTTATTAAATATTTTTATTTTATAATTTTTTATTATATTTTACTTGATTATTTGCTCCTAAAAATGCAAAAATATACTGTCGCATTTTACTATATTTAATCAGGACCTGAAAACCATTCACTATGATGAAGGCCACCATTTATTTATCCTGTCTTACCATTTTACTATCCTCCTTTCAACCAACCAGGGAAACACCGCTGGAACCCGGCGCATTACTCCCTAAATCAGATCTTAGCCTGACAGATATTTCCGGCAAAAAAATCACATTGGCAGGCGCAAAAGGAACGAATGGGCTATTGGTTATTTTTGGCAGCAACATCTGCCCTTACATGCTGCGCAATGAAGCAAGATTGCAACATATTTGTCAGCATGCACGTAAAAACAATATCGGCGTAGTGATCGTCAATTCCAATGAAGCTGAACGCAGCGACAGGGAATCCTATACCGCAATGCAACGCTATGGCGCCGCGCAAAATTTCACCTGGTACTATGTAGTGGACCTCAATGCAGTGCTGGCAAATGCTTTTGATGCCAACCACATACCTGAATGCTTCCTGTTCGATAAAAATAGCCGGCTGGCTTATAAAGGGGGGATTGATGATAGTCCGGGAAATGCACAAACAGTCAAAGTAACGTTGCTACAAAATGCTA